>JBARQK010000073.1:0-1803 GCA_049643705.1 Saccharimonadaceae bacterium (SeqCode)
GATTTCAATAGTGAAGTGTCGGGACCGCAGAATGTGGTCGCGGAACGTGACCAAGTCCTCTTATCCGCACCAGGATAAAAAGTCAAACTTTTGAGCTCGGCTCTTTGTTTTACTAACTTTTCGTAAAGGTTGCGGAGCGTACTTGAGCTCAGAGACTAGACATCGAACTCAGTTATAACTAGGCCGTCATCCCCTCGATCGCGATTTACGCGAATATAGCCGTTATCTCCATCTGAAGTCGCTTCGATCGCTATCGAAGCCATCGTCCCAAATGATCCATACACTACATCGAGCAGTTCTTCATAAACGGGTACGCCAACTGCTTCTTTTAACTTGCCCCGTGGCAATATTAATCCTGATTGTGCCTTGAACCATCCAGATCGAGACATGTGACCGTCTGCGCAATCACCGTGCAATGCAGCCGCACCGTATGGAGCAACTCGCAACAAACGATTACGCCCCACAATTTCTTCGGCTATAGAATAGTTGTTCATGTTGGCACTAGCTTTTTCAGACTTTAGATAAGCTTTTAGCTTACGATGATGGTCAAATTCAATTGGATAGTGCAGTGTCAGGTCTAGCGTTTGTAGAGGCAGATCTCCCCTCGCGTCATCTGCCTTTATCCAGCCATCGCTCGGAGCAAAATCTTTGGGATCCAGCTCGGTTTGCGCCTCCATGAAATCTCTAGCTCGATGATACTGCAGGAAGTATAAAGTTCCATCATCAGATAACTGCATCTCCACTATCGGACAATGCTCTGCATTAAATCGAGGAAGCTGCCGAATCATCTCGTATGCCCTAACGATCTTTTGAGCCATCTCGTCGTTCAATTGATCAGCCCTTCCACCGCGATTGTCTATTTCGTTACCGTTCACCCTCAGCCAGCTCGCACTGGTCGTCGTTCGTGAACCGTACACATGCCACCGTTCGGGTTTTGCGCTATCAGCTACAACAGTAACATTTAGGCCATCTATGTACTCAAAGGCGGAAAATGTATTTTCCGCCATGTATTCCCCGATACGCAGAGAGGCGAGACGACGATACATATTTGGGGTGCTAGACCAGCGCTGCTCGGTCAGTAATCGATGATACGTAACGTCTTGACCAACCTCCGCAGCAGTTGCCAGTATACCTAGATGCGGCATAAAGCGAGATCCATCTATCTCAATGGTACCGTCTCTCGTAGTCGCGAATGCTATCTCCATGTCTGAGAGATCAGCACCTTTACCATTCTCGTCCCAATACGCAACATTTGCCGCGTGTGAATCAGGCGTGATGACGTATGACTGAAAGATACCGCTCGGGCCTTCGTATTGGTCAGAGCTTTCACTCCTCAGGATGATACTACCCCCGCCCTCAACAAAACGCATCCCGTCCTCGAGAGTATCAAAAACTGTCGGTACTGCAATACTCGTTTCTAATCGCACGTACTCGGCAATGTCAGCTTTTGGCGTAGCCGTATTTCGATTGCTATACCAGTCTGGTCTCAACATATTCATTAGAGATAAGTTAACACAAATACATATTTTTTACAATAGTTCCGACATATGTCAATGCCTTTGCCTACAGCAGCCTATACTGCTTCAAATTTGCCCCTTCTTCAGGAGTAATTTTACTCTTGCCCCTAATAAAGCAATCAAAGACTAAGCCGTCGGAGGCATATAGTCATGCGCCAGCTTGTCGACGAGGTCGCGCAGGTCGCCTGGCTGTTTGACGCCAGGGTTTAACATATTGTACGGATCAAATACTTTCTTTATACCGGCATAGAGATCTTTTTCAGCATCACTGAGATTACGATGAGCG
>JBARQK010000074.1:0-5981 GCA_049643705.1 Saccharimonadaceae bacterium (SeqCode)
CTATCAGGGCCGAGCTCGATGCTGCCATCGCGGCTTCGGGCGGGGGTGGCCTGCGAGCAGTCTGAGATGCCAGGGGTCGGGGAGATCAATCTCCCCGACCCCTGTAGCAATTTTTAAAATTATCTATTCGCTAACAGTTCGCGAGACGTCGGCGACCAGCTCAACCAGCCGATTGCTGTAGCCCCATTCGTTGTCATACCAGATCATCACTTTGATCAGATTGCCATCGACAACCTTAGTCAGTTCGAGATCAACAGTACCAGAGTGGCTATTGCCGATGTAGTCGCTAGAAACTAGTGGCTCATCGCTAACTGCCAGGATGCCCTGATAGTACGGACTACTAGCGGCGCGTTTCAACGCCTCATTGACTTCATCGACGGTTACATCGCGTTTCAACAGAGCCGTAACGTCACTGATCGATACGACTGGTGTAGGTACGCGTACGCTGACACCGTCAAATTTACCGATTAGCTGAGGTAGGGTTTTAGTTACAGCGATTGCTGCGCCGGTTGTAGTTGGCACCATATTCTCAGCAGCATTACGACCTTCTCGTAGGTCTTTGGCAGGAGCATCTTGCAAACGCTGACTGGCGGTATAACTGTGAACGGTAGTCAACATAGATTTCTCTACACCGAACTCAGTATCGAGAACTTTCATAACTGCACCCAGTGAGTTGGTCGTGCATGATGCGTTACTGATAACTGGAGAGCTCCCCTCAATAGCGTCGTCGTTAGCGCCTAGCACGATCGTATCGACTTCGTCGCTCTTTGTTGGGCCGCTGATGACTACTCGCCTTGCGCCGGCCGAGATATGCTTGCCAGCTCCTTCGGCGTCAGTAAAGAGACCTGTCGATTCGATCACTACGCCAACGCCCATGTCGGTCCACGGTAGCACCGCAGGGTCTTTTTCCGCCAAGACACGAATAGCCTTGCCGTCGACGATAATGTTCTGATCGTCGTGCGAAACTTCGTGGTGATATGTGCCGTAATTACTATCGTGTTTCAGCAGATAGGCCAGGGTTTTCGTATCGGTCAAATCATTTATCGCAACAATCTCCAGGTCACTTCGTTCAAACGCTATTTTAAAAGCGCTACGGCCGATCCGTCCAAATCCATTTATGGCTATTTTCGTCTTGCTCATTTCAACTCCTCAAGTTAGCGTAAGCTTTGTTAACAGTATATGACAGATGGCATATCTGGTGAATATTGACATTCTAAAATTATGCTGTTATAAAAAGTGGTACATAGTCTGAAACCTATCGGAAGGAAAGCAGCTATGCATACTAGTGTGTTGCGCTGGTCGGTGGTGTTCGACATTCTGTTGAATGATGGACCGGATACCGACTACATCGCAGATGGATATTTCGAGATTGCCATGCCGTGTCCCGATATCTACGTCCTATACATCGTCACGAGGGGTTTAACGGGTGAGATTGGAGAAAAACTCGGTCATAAGGATTTCAAGGTTATCATCCGAAAACTCTGCTACGAGCACAATTGAGTTAATAGACAGGGGATGACCAATCATTGAAGTCATCCCCTGCTAAGCATCTCGCCCGCAAGGGCGTTTTTTAGTATAATCAATATATGAAAAAGCAAGATCTATTAGAACTGGCGCGACCGCACTACGAAGAAAACCAGCTCCTAGAGATCGATCACGCGATTGATTTTGCATCCGAAGCCCACAAAGGTCAAAAACGAAAAAGCGGCGAGGCGTACATCACCCATCCACTACACGTCTCGAAAACTCTAGTCGAATGGGGCATGGACAGCGATTCCGTTATCGCAGGATTATTACACGACGTCGCAGAAGACACCGAGAAAACACTCGACGAGATCGAGACATTGTTCGGCGCCGATGTCGCAAAATTAGTCGATGGCGTTACAAAAGTTAGCCGCGCCCGCGCAGGCATGCAAGACCTAGGCAATTACCTACCACAAACGACAGACAACCTATCTAAACTCTTGATCGCCGTCGGCCAGGACGTCCGCGTAATCATCATCAAACTCGCCGATCGTTTGCATAACCTACAGACCCTTCAGTACATGCCCGCTGAAAAGCAGAAAAAAATAGCTCGAGAAAGCCTAGAAGTCTTTGGCCCGATGGCTGACCGACTAGGTATGGGTCGCGTACGCATGCAGATCGAGGAACTAGCATTTAGCTACCTAGACCCAAAGGAATACCACCATCTACAAATCGAGATGCGTAAACGCCTAGGACGCAGCACGCGTAAACTCGGTAAAGTTCGTGAGGAAGTCGAAAAAGAACTTCGCAAACAAAAGATCATCGCCGAAGTCAATGGTCGAGTAAAAAGCATATATTCATTACATAAAAAAATGAAAAAAGTTGGTGGCAATATCGACGACATCTACGACCTCATGGCCCTACGCGTTATAGTCAAGTCCAAAGAAGAATGCTATCGAGTTTTGGGCATTCTCCACAGCATGTATCAGCCGATGATCAACCGCATCAAAGATTACATAGCTGTACCAAAGCCAAACGGCTACCAGAGTCTCCATACAACGGTCATCACACCCGACAAACAGATCGTCGAATTTCAGATCCGAACCCAAGGCATGCACGATTACGCCGAGCGCGGGCTAGCCGCCAGTTTCCATTATCACGATCAAAAAAACAGTAAAGACTATGTAAAAAAACGAGGGAAGTCATCTACCCTACCCGCTCAACTACAATGGATATCACAACTCCAGGAGGTAGCCACTCGCCTGAAAACTGGCGACAAAATATCTCGTGATCAGCTAACGATCGATTTGTTCGGCGATCGTATATTTGTCCATTCTCCAAAGGGTGATATCTACAATCTACCGGAAGGCGCCCTACCACTAGATTTCGCATACCTGGTGCACAGCGAGATAGCAAAACACGCCTCGAGCTTCCTGGTAAATGGCAAGATCCATCCGTTTGATAAGCCACTGCAAAATGGCGATCTCGTGGAAGTTGTCACTCGCAAGAATGCCTCACCAAAACCCGACTGGCTAGATATGGTAAAAACCAGTCACGCCCGCATGAAACTCCGCGGCCAGCTAAAAAGAAGTGGCCTATTGGATCGTATATCCAAGGCCACTTCGATCATGCGTCGCAAAGCCCGTGACAAACAGGGTTAATAAACTATGCCCTATAGCGCTCGATACACTCGCCGATAATTGCGATAGCCTCGGTTCTATCACCCCAGCCGAGGACTTTTGTTGAACCGGGTTTCTTTAAGTCTTTGTAGTGAGTAAAGTGATGCTCTATCTTCTGGCGCCAGCGACCATGAAGATCGTCGATCGAGTTGATCGCGTCGTCGGTATTGCGATCATCGGCTGGTACGCAGATGATCTTGTCGTCGATCTCGCCATCGTCCTCAAACTTCAAAACACCGATCACTTTTGCCTCTAGAAAAATCCCGGTTGGTAGTGGTTCATTAGTCAAGATCAGTGTGTCTAGCTCGTCGCCGTCTTCGTCCAGAGTCTGAGGGATAAAACCATAGTTAACTGGTTTTGCAAAGATCGCAGGTTCAACACGATCTAGCTGGAATGCTGCTACTTTACGATTCCATTCGATTTTTAGGGTTGACCATTTCGGAATCTCAACAACCGTATTGATAAGGCCACTTTCGACATCGCCAGGCGTCAATACTACATTAAAATCAGGCATTTTCTTCTCCTTGTTTAGCCATTTATTACTAGTGTAGCAAGTTTTTCAATCTGGCGCGATATAATAAACACTGCTAATGGAACAAAAACTATCCTTCTCGCTAGTAACGTCCCAGAATTATCCGATACAACTGGCGGAGGATATCGCGCACGCGAAGAAACGAGTCCTGATCACTACTATGACACTGGTCAACGACTGCAACGAAGTCGATACGATCATAAACAGTCTAATCGCAGTAGCTGAACGCGGCGTTAACGTTTCGGTCTCGGCCGATTCTATGACGTATCTCGAGCCGAGAAGACGCCTACTCGAGATGGGCGGGCGTTTAGCCCGAGCCAAGCAAGCAAAAACTCTCAGAAAAAAACTGATTGATGCTGATGTTGATTTCCGCTGGCTAGGCGAAACAAAAGTCGGTCTGATCGGACGGGTTCATAGTAAATGGGCTATCGTCGATGACATAGTCTATTCATTTGGTGGCGTCAACCTGGAAAGCGAGGGCTTCCAAAATATCGACTACATGATCAAAACCGAAAATCATGAACTAGCTAATTTTCTAGCAAATGAACACGAACGTATCCGCAGAGCCGATCGCGGTGGGTATTCCCCAAAAAATAGATCAAAGGATTTTGGTAACTGCGCGGTTATTATAGATGGCGGCCGAACTGTGCGATCTGCGATATATTCTCGCGCCAAAGAGCTAGCGAGTATCGCAAAAAGTACTACCCTCGTATCGCAGTATTGTCCGTCTGGATCTCTAGCGCGCATATTAAAAAAAACCGACAGCAAGCTCTATTTCAATCCTCCAGAAAAGACGAGATCCCTAAATACTATAGTCGTGAAATCTGCTATGGCCGCGTCTGGCCTAGAGACAGCTTACACCGGAGACAACTATCTCCATGCAAAATGCATCATATTTGATACGCTTGGCGGCGAAAAGATCGCTTTAACCGGCTCACATAACTTTGCATCACTCGGCATGCTGCTGGGCACTCGCGAGGTCGCACTCGAAACAAGCGACACACGGCTGATTGCTGAACTCGAGAGTTTTATTTCACACAATGTCGCTGGCGACATTTAGCCGCGTCTAGCTAGTGTGCTAGTATTAGGACAATGTTAGTCATCGGACATCGTGGCGCTAGCGGTCTAGCTCCAGAAAATACTCTTGCCAGTATCAAGGCCGGCTTTGATAGCGGTGCCGACATGATAGAGATCGACGTCCGCATGACTCGCGACGGCGTGCCTGTGGTGATACATGACTCTAACCTCGCTAGAACCCACCACATACCTGCGTCCATTAGCTCAATGACACTTACCGAGCTAAAATCCAGGACAAAATCGGGCATAAAAGTGCCTACGCTAGAAGCGGTGCTCGATCGATACTACGGCCGCATATTGATGATGATAGAAATCAAAAACTCGCGTTCCGGACAGCGAGTCGCCGAATTCATAAAGAGCAAATACATATCAAAGCCCTCAGATTGGGACAATATCATATTTTCATCATTTAAACCTAGCGAACTGGCGGGCATACGCAAGATTTCAAAACGCATCAATCTAGCATTACTGCACCATAACAACCCCTTTCTGTTTATCGCCTACCATCGAAAACTTCGCCTAGCAGCCGTTGGCTTTCACCGATTACATACCAATAAACTAGCGTTTGAGATCGCGAAAAAGATCGGGTTATTTACTTACGTCTACACTGTCGATCGTCGTAGCGCTGCGTTAATGTGGGCTCAGGCGGGATACGACGGAGTGATCACCGACTACCCAGATAAAATTCAGCAGGAGCTAAACAAATGAACATAGAAGTGATAGGCTACTTGGCTGGCGGCATGATCGCGATCTCTCTTTTACCGCAGATTGTAAAATCTTGGAAAACCAAATCCACCAATGACCTATCGCTGTCCTGGGGTTTGATTAGTGTTGCTGGTCAAATCCTTTGGTTGATATATGGCCTGGGAATATCCAGCCAGTCACTAGTAGTTATGAGTTCCATTACTCTCACGATGGCGGTTATAATGCTCGTCATGAAAATAACCTACGAAAATCAAAAGAAAAGTTAATCTATTTCTTTTCTAGGTATTCACGAATACTCTGAGCTGCGCTGGCTCCTTCACCGACAGCCGAAGCGATCTGCATGGTTGCTCCAGATCGAACATCGCCACTGGCAAAAACGCCCGGCACGGCAGTCTGTAAATGACTGTCGGTTATGATGTGACCGATCGGATCCAATTGCACACCAGAATCAACGAGGAACTGCGTGTTAGGTTTTAGACCAATGAATACAAAGACACCGTCTGTTTCAATATCAAGTTTTTGGC
>JBARQK010000075.1:0-6443 GCA_049643705.1 Saccharimonadaceae bacterium (SeqCode)
GTCATTGGTCGCAACTCCTTTACAGAGAACGGCCGTAAACAAATATTTGTTGAGGAGCTGATGTAGTCCCCATGTGATTAGGCCAGTAGTAAGCCCAATAAAAAATATATTCATCAGTTCTATCCTAGACATCGTCACCAATGGGTCAACTCTCGGTATTTCATTTGCCTCAACGGCAGCAGCAGTTACTTTAGCCATATATCTCCTCGCAATTATCGCTAAGAGTTACTTTACTACTTTTTTGCGTATTTGGCTAGGGGCAAACAGTAGCTTTGAACCGTCATTCAGATACCAAAGTGCACCCATAAATGCAAAGACGAAACCACCAGCGATGTCCAGTGGCGTGTGAACCAACGCGAGCACTCTCGCCAGTGACATAACGATCGTCAGCGTGGCCATCACAATCGCTAACCTGCGATCTCTGATGGCGAACCATACGGCCAGAGTCAAAAACAATGCGAAAAGAGCGTGATCAGACGGAAATCCTGGATTGTCCAGGTAGGCTGCACCTGGTTCGAGCCCAAGTTTTTCAAATGGCCGCAAACCATCTGGCTGAAATACCAGCGCAACCAATTTTGCGAACATATACGAACTCACGCCAGCCATAATTATCCGGCTATAGATGTCGTACCGTTTTACGCCAGAAGGCACTCGAAAAAATAGCGTAAAAACCGCAATCAACAGTACCAGTACAAGCAATCCATCAGCAGCTAAACCAATAGCGTATTCCATAGGCTCAGTATAAACGGACTAAGCAGGTACTGCAATCAGACTATTGATTTTCGTGGCGGACCACCCGCGACTATATAGTTCGTTTTTCAGGTAGCCCAGCAGGGCTAGGCGAAATTGACGAGTGTTACGGAGGCCAGACTGACGGGCAATTTCTTCGAAGCTATGCCTTTTCAATCTATCGCGCAATACTATCGGCTCGAGACCGAGCACTCCGCCCCGTATCTCAAATTTACGATCATGACGCTGTAGTAGACGGTCAAACTGAGATTCTTTGTGGCGTGTTAGAGCCTGACTGGCGCCCGGCATTGCGGCTGCGGCTGCAGTTGCGACCATTAGAGATGCTAGAGATTTATTTGAAAGTTTCATTTAGTCTCCTTCTAGGCTTATCGGCCTGTACTTCTATATTACACCTTTTTTGGCGTAAAAAGCTTGTGATAAATACCACATTCGCCAGAGGTCAGTTTCACGGATAAGACTAAAGAATGGTTGAGAACTTAGGCGTGAGTTTTCGTGATCTCGGCCCTACGAATCTCTTTGCTAATAGGTTTTATAACTCCAGGTTCAAAAGTATAGATATGTGCCTCACCAAAAGGCATTTCGACATCGGCCATATGCTCCTCGTCGATATCCTCGAGATGCTTCATCAGGACTCGCAGCGAGTTGCCGTGTGCTACTAGCAGTACGTGCTCACCACGCATCAATCGAGGCAAGATCTCATCGTCAAAATATGATACAACACGGCCATGAACTTGTTTTAGCCTTTCACCACCTGGCACAGGATAGTCCCACCCACGGCGAATACCAGTAAAAGCTTCATCGCCAATCTCTTGTTGAACTTGCCATTTGTTTTTACCAGTTAGCTCACCGTAGTCACGCTCGGTTAGTGCTTTGTGGCCGATGCGCGTTAGCTGATGTTGATCGCCCTTGCCGTGCAGCAAGTGATCGAGTGTCTGCTTGGTTCTCTTTAGATCGGAGGTATACGCAATATCAAACGTAAAACCACGTAACAATTCGCCAACCTTTTCGGCGTCAGCCCTACCCTTTTCAGTTATATTGACGTCAGTTATACCCGTCCAGATGCCTAGTAGATTCCATTCGCTCTCGGCGTGCCTAATATTTACTAATACGCCCTTTTTCTGTAAATCATTCATAACTATAGTATGACGCGAAAAGCTTGTGAAATCAAACAGCCGAGGTATTTTTTTACCTCGACTGTCATGAATTGATCTTATTTTCTATTTATAGACCTAATGCAGCCTTTCGCTCTTGTCGCCATAGTAGCGAGCGGTAGACTAGAACACTAGCAGTCAGACCGATCAACAAGTTAGTTATACTATCTTGTTCTGGTCCTGCCTGTGGCAGTTCCGCGACAACTGTCGTAGGAGGTGTGATCGAACCCCTACCTGGAGTTGGGCAGTTCAGGGTGTACGATGCCTGAGCTTCACCAGTCGCTAGTGGCGCTTGCTCATAGCTATTGTCGTCCGACAAGATCGATGGTTCCTGCTGGTAATGCCTATCAAGTCTCCAAGCACTAAATGATGCGATGTTAACTGCTTTACATAGCTGGATATCAGCGCTCTTTATCGTTGACGTGGCAGTTAAGGTCGAGCTCTCGCCGGCACCTAGATGCTCGATTAGTCCGTCGTTTTCCAAAACAGCATTTGGATCATCAACGGTAACGTAAAACGATTCACATTCTTTGTCACTATTGTTAGTGACTGTAACTTCCCAGGTTATCTCATCGCCTAGACCGATGACGCCGTCGTGATTGGTATCGCTAGCAACCTTGGCAGTCTTTGTGATCGTTAGACAGTTTTCGTCAGTGAAGTCACTGCTATCGAATGTCCATGAGCCTTCGTATCCGGTCAGTTCATAGCCATCAACTGCTTCTGCAGTGACTTCTAGTAGTGTGCCGGTGAATGCTACATAGCCTGATTCAACAAGGCCGTTAACCTTGTAGATGACGCCCTCTGTGTTAGGGATGACGATGAAGTCATGGTCATCGTAACAAAAGTCGCGTACCGTTGGCTCGATTGGCGTTGCGTCGTAGAGACAGAGTTCAACGACAACTGTTGCTGAAGCTAGCACCTTTCCACCCTTTTCAACTTTCACGGTGTAGGTTCCGGCCGATAGACCAGAGACCGTGAGAGGGAATGTTGGTGATGTGACGTTTCCGTCATTATCTACCTCAATGTCGATAGTTTTAACGACATTGTTCGAAGCATCGTAAACGACTAGGGTGCTGTCTTTTGCTGTACCAGTCACTGTAATTGATATGCTACTCGTAGTGTCGAAATAAGCACATGGACCAGCTGTAACAGAAATTTCTACAGGAATGTTGCAGTCGTTTCGGAGGATCGCTTGGCCTGCAGCGTCCCAGTTGCGACCTTCGTGACCATCGATGTAGTCGAGTTTAGGAATGATATCACCCCATTTCCCATCAACACCAGTTGCTGGGTATACAGGTCCGAGGTGTTCACTGTAATGGTCGCCATTGCCGTTGTCGTTTGTTAGATCGCCGTCAACAGATTCAACCGCTACTTCGATTTTGACATATGGATTACTGGCGCTCGCTGTAGCGTGACAGATCACAACCTTGCAGGCCCGATCGGTCAGCGTCTTTGTCCACGTAGCGGTGCCGTCATTTTGTAGAACATAGTCTGTACCAGCTACGTCCAACGTGAAGTTTGCACTAGGTGTGGCCGTTACCGTCCAGACCGAACCGGTATGTGAAACCGAATAGCTTACTTCGCTAGTGTTAGCTGGAGCAACGAGGCTATCATTCTCTACACCACATGGGTCAACGACCGTTGGTGCTACGGGCTTTACTTTACCTGGCTGAGTACATGGTACATCCGTAAAGGTATGAGACCAAGACGCAGGGCCAGTTAAGGCGTACGGCTGAACCGCCTCGGCATTAACAGTTACCATGACTGCCGAAGCGACACTGTATGTACCGGCAGCTTTTGCTACACCACCGACTTTATATATGACATTTTGAGTTGTAGGGATCGTGTAAGAATCATTCCCTAGACCGCACGGATCATTAAACGTGGCTGGATTTGCCGAGACACCACATTCTACTTTGAATACCTTTGACTTGGCTTTGTTGCCAGGATCAGTGCCAAATTTAGTATCGAGAGTGGCTTTGTAGTGACCATCTACTATGGTCTTTGTGCTGTTTGTGTCGTTTAGGTACTCTGTTGAGCCGTTACCGCTAGAGTCGGTACTCAGGCTAACGACAACAGGAGTTATGACAGTGCCACTCTGAGTTTCGATAGTAATGTTACCGGTTTGGTTCGCATCGAGACCAAACGCCTCAAAGTTAAACACACATACTTTAGGGTCATTACTCTCTGAACCAGACGGGGTACCCTTTTCGTGCACTTTGATAGTACCATTATTGCCCGGGGCATCTGCATACGCCGCCATCGCTGGCATCATACCGTTGGCGAAAACAGCTAGAAATAGCGCTAGGCCAATCCTGAGCTGTTTTGTTAGTTTTTTAATCACGGGACTCTCCTCTGTTCCCACCCCTGATTATTGTTTATAACTTAATCTTACGCTTTATTTACAATGTGTCAACTATATTATATACATAAGCATAATAGCATTTTAACCTCTGTTTGGCGGACACCTACTTGTGACGAGTCAATGGTGATATGATGGTTATAGTAAATATAGGAGCAAATACGTCATCATAGATCTCTAATATTCATCAAAAACGACGAAAAATTACTTTTAGTAATAAACGAAAGGATTCCCTATGAGTAAAGGCCAGAACAAACCAAAGCGCGCAATCAAAAAGCCAAAGAAAGCTGAATAAGCAATCTAGTGGAGCGACTGCATTCAGTCGCTCCTTCTTTCTTGTAGCACAACTCTTGAGAAGATACTCTGTAAGTGCTATAATTTCTGGGGTCGCGAATTTTTCAAAAACAAAATATCGTGACAAGGCAACGGACCGTTATAATGCGGTAGAGAATACTCAGAGTCGAGAATATATTCATATCATTGGGGATTGGCCAAGTGTGAGAAATGCCTGTGGCATTTCGCAAGGCCGGAAGCCGGATGAGGTTTACCCTCACCGACTGAGGCGGGGTCGCGAATAATTCCAACGAAATTATATCGTGACAAGGCAACGGGTTCTGGTCCCGTGATCGGGGTGAAAACTGTCAGCGACAGTTTGCAAGGGAACCTTCCAGATTGTAAACTTGTTTACAGTATGGAAGTTCCGGGCTCGCCAAAGGCGAGTCGAATCCCTACATTAATAATTCGACTATTTTCTTCCTGGCTGATCTATTGGGGATTGGCCAAGTGGTAAGGCAACGGGTTCTGGTCCCGTGATCGGGGGTTCGAATCCCTCATCCCCAGCCAGGGATAAAGTAGTTGAAGCTCAAGTCGAATCCCTCATCCCCAGCCAGGATGATTATGCTTAAAGGTCTTCGAAATGAAGGCCTTTTTTGCTTTATCGGGCTATAATAAAAGGTGATGAAAGAAAGTCGATACAGAAAAGAAGCTCGGGAATTTGCAGATAAACACGTAAATCCAAAACTTAGGCGTAGTTTGCGTATCTATTTCGTAGTTGCTGTTATAATTTTTATTTTCGTGGTTATTAATACGATTAGATCCGGGGCAAATCCCATGACTGTATTACTTGGATTGATTGCGGGGGTGCTTATTGGCGTACTCTTCAATCGAATTTATAGAATATCATGGGACAAAAAAGCCGATCATGCTATTTATAAGATGGATATATTTGGAATAGTTTTACTTGTTGCATATATCGCCTTTGACCTCTCTCGTGGCCATCTTGTTGAACTATTTATTGATGGCAACTCAGTAGCTCCAACAAGCCTCGCATTATTAGCTGGTGCATTTTATGGAAGAGTACTAGGAACGGGTCGCGAAATTATTAGGGTATTTAAAGAAGAGAAGATTCTCTAAGAGCCATAGGTTGTCACATTAGATAAAACATAGTGGTTACTAAGTGCATCCACTAGCGGGAGGCCGTAACTATGGCATTGACATCGCATAGGCTAAATTGTGTATCGTCCTGGAACACATCCACTAACCCCAGCCATGAAAATCGTCAGAGCTTTTGTTCTGGCGTTTTCCATTACTCGGGATATAGGCGATTCAAACTTCCGATCACGATCGGGGTGAGAGCTGCCTGTGGCAGTCCGCAAGGCGACGCCACAAATGAGCTGCGCTCATTTGCCTGGCTCGCGGGGTCGCGGAACGTGACTCGAATCCCTCATCCCCAGCCACGAAATCAGTATTTTTACCCCTGCCTATTTAGTTATGCTTGCACGGCACCATCATAATCTATTTAATAGATTCGTCTGAGTAACACGATTGACAACTAGATATAGCCGAGTCAATCGATCAGTGCACATCACTACGAGAGGAAGATTGGTCATGCAGAAAAACACGCGACTAGTGGGACGTGTCGTACTCGCACCTGGCGAGTATCGCATCAGAGAGCTCGTTTTTGGTCTCGATTTCATCGTGACAACAAAGGGTCGACTCGCCGGCAATACCTTCCCCATCTGGGACACCTATACCAACACGATCAGCTACAGCGGACAGGTTCCACTAACGCTGACTTTTGTTGAGTCGCGCAGCTGGCGGACACTCTGGCGCTGGAAGATGTCAATCACCGTCAGCGACGGTGAACACACGGTCCCCATCACAAATCAAGCGCCCTGGGA
>JBARQK010000076.1:0-2484 GCA_049643705.1 Saccharimonadaceae bacterium (SeqCode)
GCTCAATGCGCTGTTTGGCACTAAAAGGCCGAAAATCAGGACGAACCGGGATGCCAACATAACGCGACCGTTCGGCAGGATAGGAATAGTACTCCAGGGATGCACCGGTAGCGATCTGGTTGGCAAAGCGCCCCAGAACTCGATTTGTCAGTCCAGGGTGAGCATCAGAGTCATGAATCACCAACGGTATGCCTAGTAGTTTAGCAGCCAGACCGATCGGCAAACAAACGAAACCTCCCTTACAGAAGACGACGTCCGGTCGCCACCAAATCATTCGCCATATGCTCTGGAAAAATCCGACAACTACCAGAAAGCCATCCCTGATATTGGGGAGAACTATATCACGTAAACGAAACAACTGACGCCACCAAGCATACTGATGATAGCGGCGGAATTTGCCAGACGCGATCGATTGGACGACGATTCGGTCATCAAAACCGTGGATTATACCGCGGGCCTGTGGTTCAAATTTGTTATCGCACCAAAACCGGATTTCCGCCCTAGGGTGCTTTTTTCTGATCTCACGTATTACTGCGACGACTGGCGTAACGTGTCCGCCCGATCCCCCGCCGGCTGCCAAGATTCGCATTCGGCATCTCCTCTCTGATAGTTTTATGGTCCGTAAAGCGAGATAGCTGGAAAACGATACCTAGCGCCGCGGCGATAAATACCATGCTGGTGCCACCAAAACTGAGTAGCGGTAGCGTAATACCCGTCAGCGGGAAAACCCCGATCATCGAAGCAATATTCAAAACGACATGCGCCGCCACCCAACCAAACACACCGGCCGCCAACAGCCGCATCCAGGGCTCATTCAACCTATCGGTGATCTTTAATATTCTCATCAACAGGCCAGTAAATATCACGATGATCGCCAGCAACCCGACAAACCCGAAAGTTTCGCCCATAATGGCAAAGACCGAATCATTGATTGACTCTGGCAACCTACCGGCCGCCTGAACGCTGTTGCCAATGCCCAGGCCAAAGAATCCACCACTACCGATCGCCAACATGGCCTGGCGGATGTGGTGTGTTAAATCATCGTTTTCATCAACCAACGCTTGGTCGCCCTTAAAGAAAGTTACGACTCGATCAACACGATGTGGTGCCGCTATGATCAAAACTACTCCGAGTGCCAGAGCAACCAGCAATAGTTTTACCCCAATACCTTTGCTAACGCCACTAACCATCAGCATGCAAGCCGCTAATGACGCGATGGCGATACCGGTACCCATATCCTTTTGCACTATAATCGTAAAGAACAGAGCAATACCCACGGTGATTGCCAGAGGAACAATCGTCTTTTCGATGTTATTAACCTGGCCCTGCTGCATTCGCATGCCGAGAAAGCTAGCGATAAATATCAATAGACCAAATTTGAGCAGTTCTGCCGGCTGCAGACTGCCAAAGGGCCCAAGGTTGAACCAGCGGCACGCACCCAAGCTGCACTGAGCGACTTGCTCGAGGTTGAGCATATTACCTGCCAAAAATAGCAGGGCCGAAGCAGCAAACCCCACTAAAAGTATGGTTTTCGCATGTTTTTTTAGCCAGTCGATCGGCATGTAGGCAAAGGCAACAAATGAAGCCAAGGCCGCAGCCAGACTAGTCGCCTGTTTAATGACAAAATAGTTACTATCATAGTCGGTGCCATAAGCCGAGTTAAGGATATTTGCTCTCTGTGGGCCAATGGCATAAATAACGACCAGCCCCAAAAACATCAGTAGTATGACAAACAGAACCAAGAGATAGTCAGGCCTATGACGGCGCTGACCCGATTCGGTTCTTAACGGCAAGCGCCTATCAAATCTAGACATTAACCTATGTGGCCTCCGGTTATCGCCACCATCAGGCCAATAAATCCGACCACGCAAGCGATCACCCAAAAGCGCATCGTTACTTTGGTTTCAGGCCAACCTATTGCTTCGAGGTGATGATGGATAGGTGCCGAGATAAATATCTTGCGATGAAAATATTTTTTACTAATAACTTGTATTAGGCTGGACCCGGCTTCGACAACAAACAATAGACCGATAATCGGGAGTAGGAGCAAGGAGTTAGTTAGCATCGCGACAACCCCGAGCGCCATACCATAGGCAAAACTACCGACGTCACCCATAAAAAACCTCGCCGGATAGATGTTAAACCACAGATAGCTCAGTAACGCGCCACCGACCGTAAAGCAAAAACCGGCTAGATACGTTTGGCCTTGCAGCACTGCGATCACACCAAAGAACGTGAAGCTCGCTAATAGTAAACCACCAGCTAGGCCGTCCAATCCGTCGCTAATGTTGACTGCATTGCCCGTTGAGACTACTGCCAGGACGAATAGCGGCACTATACCCCATCCCAGAGCAACGTCGCCCAAATATGGCACATGCATACTCTGATAACCAAGTTTTGCGTAAAAGAACCAGCCCAGAGCCAGAGCGCCGATGATAATCAACACAAATTTTATGCTCGATCTCAAACCGGCCACACCGTTGC
>JBARQK010000077.1:0-4048 GCA_049643705.1 Saccharimonadaceae bacterium (SeqCode)
CCTAAAAGCTGTTGTCAAATCATACGTACCTGGCATTATCAAAAATACTGCCTGCGTTGATGCGCCTAGCGTTACTGGAAACCCAGACGACTGCGATGACGCGACTGTCGAAGTTAAAGAGTCTATCTACAAATGTGAAGGTTTGTCTGTTGATACTATCAACCGCACAAACTTTAAATTTACCGCCACACATAGCGTCCAAAACGCCGAGTATGTTCGAACTGTATTTGTTATTCGTAACGAAGCTGGTGCCGAAATCGCTCGTGTTGACGACACAGATGGCACCCTGAGCTACACTCAGAGCAAGGTTGGCAAATACACCGTCGAGGCAATTATAGTTGTCAAAGTCGATGGTGTCGAAAAGACCACAACTGATGCAAAATGTAAAAAACCTTTCGAGGTCAAAGCCGAAGAAGTCAAACTAATCAAGGTTTGTGAACTGGATACAAAGAGAATCATCAAGATCGCTGAAAAAGATTTTGACTCGAAAAAGCATTCAACCAAACTATCCGACTGTGACACCCCAACAGTACCCGAAGAACTACCAAAAACTGGTATGACCGAGGATATCCTGGGTATATTCGGAACTGGTTCTGTAGTAGCAGCATCTGCATATTACACAGCTAGTCGTCGCAAACAACTACAATAGAGCTGACCGCTTCCAGATAGAAAGTTCACTTTCTATGAGCTAACCGCTCAAACAAAACCCCCGGCTAATAAGTCGGGGGTTTTGTTATAATCAAACTATGGCAAAGCTGAAGAAGAAACGCAATAAACAATATCGAGGTGCCGACGCAAAATCTGCACCGGCTGCCGTAACTCGCGTCACCGCAGAGGAGCGAAGTCGTCTAAAGCAATGGTGGATTGATAGAAAACCAGTTTTAAAACCAATCTTGATAATCGTCGGTGTATTAGTTTTTGTCGTCTGGCTGATCGTCGAGGCTATCCGACTATTTAGCGGCGGATAGTTTAGCTATCGGCAAACGAAATCCAAATGTACTGCCCTCGCCTTCTATAGAACTAAAAACCATCCTGCCCCCCTGAGCATCGATAACCTTTTGAGCTAGATACAGACCAATTCCGGTTCCGTCCGGTCGCTGCGACCGGGCATTTTCGGCACGGAAAAATTTGCTAAATAATTGTGCTTGAACATCCTTTGGAACACCTATGCCATGATCGCTGACCGTAAATATAGCTTCGCCATCAGCGACCTTAACTTCAATTTTGATATTATCGCCAGCATGCGAGTAGTAGATAGCATTATCGATAAAATTCATTATCACTTGGCGCAGTTTGCCCTCATCGAGCATGAGTAACGGAAAATGCGATGGCTTGCGATAGCTGATCTTCATACTATGAGACTCGGCGATCTGCATCATGCCGTCAACTTCCTGAGCGACAACATTCGCCAGATCAACCGGTCGGGCATCGATCATAAATTTACCGGTTTGCAAACGAGAGACGTTGAGAAAATCTCCGATCAGATGAACCATTCGCTCGCTGCTGACATAGGCCTCGCCGAGAAATTGCCGCTGTTCTTTGCTGATCTCGCCAGCGTCACCGTCGAGAACCATCGATAAATAGCCCTTGACGCTAGTTAGCGGCGTACGTAGTTGGTGAGACGCCATGCTAACGAACTCGTCTTTTACTTTGTCGAGATGTTCTAACTGCTCGTTCTGGCGTCGTAGCTCTCTGGTCGCGCGATCAACTTCACGTTGCAGTTTATGATTGAAATTTTTCACTTCATCGATCGATAATATCCGCTGAACCGCTAGCGAAACCTCGGCCGCGCAAGTTGAAACAACTAGTTTGTCGGTCGATAGTCGCCTGGCCGGCACGCCACCGATAGTTATCACGCCAACCAGTTTGTCTCGTGCCAATATCGGTAGCGCCAATTCGCATCCCAACAAAACAGATAGTCTTTCACCGTCGATCGTCTGCCCGCTCAATACCTCTTTGACAGCGTTGAGTGACGGCGCAAATTTACCTCGAGGCGATGAGATCATACGTCCATCGAGATCCTTTATATAAACTGAGACAAAAACCGACTTTAATGCCTGGTGTATCAAACCTGCCGCAACCTCTGCGACATCATCCAGACTAGCGGCTTTTGCTAAACCGATGATCAGCCGATCGTACAATCGACTCGGGCTATAGCCGCGACCGGAAAATAAGCTTGAGCGTTTCATTATGACTTATTGTAATGCATCGCTGACCGACCGACCAGATAATGCGCCAAATCGCTAACGATTGTATTATACTGGTGGTATGACAAAGATTGCGATCATCGAAGACGACCCGACTATCAACCAGATGTACCGTATGAAGTTCGAAGCAGACGGTTTCGATGTCGAGATCGCCGACAATGGCCAGCGCGGTATCGAGCTAGTCGAACATTTTAAGCCTGATTTTATCCTGCTAGATATCCAAATGCCTCAGATGAATGGCGCTGAAGCACTGGAAAAAATCCGTGCAACGCCTGCTGGCAAAAGTGTTCCAGTAATCATCCTGACAAACCTCGGCGAAGAAGAAGCGCCGAAAAACCTCCGCGACCTAGGAATACATAGCTACATAGTTAAAGCTGAACTGACACCGCGTCAGGTAGTCGGACGTGTTAAAGAAGCTCTGAAGAAATAGATACTATATTCTAGACTTTAGATACTAGATACTTGAAAAAGCCGTCTCAGTTAGAGTTGCAGTTACGTTCTTACCGTGCCGTCGATATCCTCAGCATCGCCTCAGGTTCCAACCATAGACTAGCCTTATATAAAAATGAAAGGAAATCTATGAACCCAGCTTCCAGAGGCATTAAAAATGCCTTTCGCAATAGCATCAGAACCGTTTCTATCGTTCTGATACTGGCGCTGAGCATCGGCCTAGCCCTCAGCATGCTAGTCGCGCGAAAAGCAGTCGAGGAAAAAATACAAACTGTAAAAACATCAGTCGGCACATCGATCAGTGTGTCACCGGCTGGCGTACGTGGCTTTGAAGGTGGTGGCGAAATGCTAACCAACGAACAGATCGATAATATCAAAAAACTATCAAATGTCGCGTCAGCCGTCGGAACATTGAGCGATAGACTAACGACCGAAAATTCGAATCTGACATCGGCTATACAGGCGGGCGCTATCGGTGGTCGCTTTGGCGGCAATACATCGATGCCAGCCACGCCAAATGGCTCGGAATCATCGTCAACTCGTAGCTTTACTCCACCGGTCAATCTAACCGGGCAGATCAATACCTCCGTTTTGTCCTCGGGCGGAAGTTTGACATTATCTAGCGGAGCACAGATCGATGGCAATAGTAATAAATATGAGGCATTAGTAGGTAAGGCTTTGGCAGAAGCAAATAACTTGTCAGTCGGATCAACATTTACTGCCTACGATACGACCGTCACGGTAGCTGGCATCATCGAAACGACCAATAACCGCTTTGCTGGCAATAGCGTTATCATGCCGCTAGCGACCGTTCAGAAGCTAACCGAACAGGACGGCAAACTGAGCAGCATAGTTGTTAAGGCGTCGTCCATTGACAGCGTAGATTCGCTAGTACGGGAACTACAAGCCACATTAGGTGGCAGCGCAGACGTCGTTAGCCAAGAAACTGCAGTATCGACAGCTATAGAACCATTAGAGGGAATAAAGAGCCTGTCAATGTTCGGATTGATCGCAGCGGTCGGATCTGGCGCAGTCATAATACTGCTGACAATGGTTATGATCGTTCGCGAAAGGCGCCGAGAGATAGGTGTGCTAAAAGCGATCGGGGCATCAGATACTAACGTTACTACTCAATTCGTTTTTGAATCAATCACCTTTACTGCCCTGGCTGCAGTCATCGGCATCGGTTTTGCCATCCTGTCAGCCGGTCCGATAACGTCCACGCTGGTTAATAGTGCACAAAACACTAGTACTACTCAAACTAACGCCGGTCCTGGCATGGGCAGTATGGGTCGTATAGTCGAAAGCAGTATCGGCAACATACGACAAGTAACAACTTCGATCGACTGGACCATCGTGCTCTATGGGCTAGGCGCAGCATTCATTATAGC
>JBARQK010000078.1:0-4325 GCA_049643705.1 Saccharimonadaceae bacterium (SeqCode)
TGTGAGCCAGCATGCGGCCGGCTTTTTCGCGGAGCGGCACGGCGTCTTCTGGCCTGCCAGATCGTTCGTAGGCGTCTGCTAGGATCTTTAACGCCTGCGGAACTGGTTCTAGCTCAACGGCTCGCTCGAGCGCAGTGAGCATCTTTTTACTGTCACCTAGTTTTTCCTGGACTTTGGCATAGGCAATATGTCGGGTAGCAACGTCTTCTTCGATAGATAGTGCCTGTTCAAATGCCAATGCAGCCTTGTCGTAAGCCTCTGTCTCGAAATAGATCAGACCAACGTTATGCAATGACGATGCGCTAGGTTCGAGGCTCTGTGCTATCTCGAAACACTCGATGGCGTCAGCAAAAGCCTTTTGTTTGGCATAGATAATACCGAGACGGTTGTAGGCCGTCGCATTACGTTCGTCAACGCGAAGGATCATTAGTAATGCCTTTTCGGCACGTAGATATTTGCGGTCAGTCAATGCTTCCTGGGCTATAGACCATAGCTTGTCCAGTTTTTCAGAAAGTTTCTGAGGAATATCGGGAGCGCTGCCCGGATTTTGACGGTAGTAGATTGCCCATGCGCCGAGCACCATAACCAAAAGTAGTCCTATCATCTCTAGGTGATATTATAGCACAAGCCTGGTCAGCTGGAGGCGCGCGCTATAGTTACGAGCGATGTTCTCTCGCGCCGTTAAAAGCTCGTCAAGTTTTGCGATCGTGGCTGGATTTGGCTGCGCGGCCACTGTTCGTCGTAAAATCATCATTGAGGCATCGATCAATCCTAAACTAGCATCTCGATTTGCCTGATATCTGCTAACTAAGAGCAGCTTTTTATATGTACTGGCTTGCAGAAAATCTCGCGCATCAACTATGACTTCGGATCTCGACTGAAAGTATTTTTCATCAGACTTTAGTCGGGAGATCTCGGCCGGTAAACCACTAGCTATAAACTGATATTTTTGATGGTCAGACGTTTTGTCGATGCCCAGACTAACAAGCAACTCGTCGGTTTGTTTCTTCGTGGCAGGCCGTATCTCAACCTGCTGCAAACGGGAGCGGACTGTCGGTAGCAGCTTTAACGGTAGATGTGATGTCAGTATGAAATAAACCATCGTTGCCGGTTCTTCGAGTAGCTTCAAAAAAGCGCCCTGAGCAGCTGGCGTCATGCGTTCGGCGTCGTCGATAACTATGAATTGTTTAGTCGTCGAGACTGACTTACTCTGATCGTACAGCTCACGAATACGGTCAACCGATATCGAACCTGTCGCAGTGTCCTGTTCGCCCTTTGTGTTCATAGGCTCTATAACGCTAGATAGCTCGCGACCGGCAATGGATATTGCGATAGTCTTTAGGCCAACACCCTCGGGACCGCTCAGTAGGACTGCTTGCGGCATATTGCTAGCCATGGACTCCAGCTGTGACCTGGTCAATTTATCGAGGAGCAGATCATCCAATGTCATTTTTCAGTTTATCCGTAAACTCTAACGGCAAGGGGCTCGAGAAGGTCTTTCGTTCTCCACCAGGTAGCGTTAACTCGAGTGATCGCGCATGTAGATACATCCTCTCGGCAGGCTTGCCGTAGAGTCTATCGCCGAGAATCGGCGTGCCGAGGAATTTCATATGAACGCGTAACTGATGAGTACGCCCTGTTTTTGGGCGAAGTTCGACCAGAGACAGCTCTCCGTCAGTCGAGAGGACTTTATAGTCAGTTATAGCTGCCTTGCCTTTAACGTCGACTCGGAAACTCCCAGGTGCGGCTGGATTGCGACCGATAGGCACATCAACGCGCGCTTCGAGCATCTTTGGTACACCCTGGAGAATAGCGATATATGTTTTCGCCACGGTGCGCTGAGCGAATTGTTTCTTGAGCTTTTCGGCCGCCTCATCGTTTTTTGCACCGATCAAGACGCCGCTAGTATCACGGTCTAGCCTATGCACTATACCGGGGCGATTTGTTCCCCCCGCATTATCCGAATGCTTACGGAAAAACTCTGCAACAGTAAACTCATCATTTAGTTCACCCTTACTATGAGTCAGCATACCGGCAGGTTTGTCGATAACGATCACATTGTCATCCTGATAGATGACCGGTATTTCATCTAACGTATAGTCATTTTTGACCGGTAACGATATCGCAACAGTATCATTAAACTCTACATCCGTCTTTGGAGTGGTTACAACTTCGCCTTTGACGCTTACATACCCGGCCTTGATAAATTTCTGCCACGATGAGCGCGAGTACTCAGGATAATCTTCGGCTAGGCGGAGATCGAGACGTTGCTTGTTGTTGACTGCTTTTGCTAGATAGACATCCTTTTGTTTGTACGGCAACCCAAACGTCATGATATCGGCTAGTGGACTCAGACGAACTTCGTATTCGTCTCCGGGCATGACTTTTGATATCTCAGATAGGATGTAGCCAGCATCGTCCTCAGCTGTACCATCAAGTAAGATCGCATAAGGTATCTGGCGAAAACGAAATGAAACCATCGTATTTGTGGCCGTAGGATGGTGAGTTCGGAAATCAACGATGTCTTTAACCTTGTGTTCGGTCTTTGCCTCATGAAACTGACGTAAAATGGCCAGGGCGTCGCTAATAGCTATTTTCATATTATCGCCTCAAGCCGATGGCTTTTTGAACGCGCAGTAAAGTTTCGTTAGCCTGTCGATTCATATTATCCTCAGATGATTCTAGTTTGGCTATTAATGCTGTATCATCGACTGATGCTAGGTTACCTTGGAATGTGTTCAGAAAGCTTGCGACTTCGTCAGCAACAACTTTTTTGAAATCACCATAACGGGATTGACCCTGGAACTGCGCGATCACGGAGTCTAGTGAAGTTCCGCGCAAAAGTGCAAGAATTTCTAGTAAATTACTGATACCCGGTTGGTTATCGCGGTCGTAATTAACCGACGCGAGATCATCGGTGGTTGCGCCCATAACTTTTTTGGCAGCCTCCTCTGGCGTATCGCTGAGGAATATTACTCCCCTGCCTGTTTCGTCGCTTTTGCTCATCTTTTTTGTCGGATCTAACAAGTCCTTAATACGTAAACCCTGATCTTTGCCAAAGAACTCGTGTTGTTTGGCGACTGGTTCCGGCACTACGAACAATTCACCAAACCTTGCATTCATACGCTGAGCGATATCGCGGGCAAACTCTAGGTGTTGAGTCTGATCGTCGCCTACGGGTACGTACTTTGACCCATAGAGTAGAATGTCTGCAGCCATTAGCACTGGATAGTTGAATAGCCCGACGCTCGCGGATGAGTTAATGTTTCCGAATGGATCGACATTAGCTGCTTCAAGGTTAGACTCTCGCAAGATATCAGGACTAATCCATTGGCCCGTCCTCGCCTTGTCTTTAAACTGTGTCATGCGCGCCATCTGGCCAAATCCAGTAAAGCAGTCCAATATCCACGTCATTTCACTATGAGCAGGCACGAAACTCTGTCGATATAGATTGATCGAATCATTATCTAGCGGTAAACCCGCAGCAGCATAGACTCGAGCGTTTTGAAGAATCGATTCATATAACTGGCTATGGTCGATCGGAGTCGTAAAACTATGCAGATCAGGAATGAACATGTTGATCTGGAACTCGTCTGATCGAGAGTTAGCCATATCGATCATCGGCAGCAAAGCGCCAAAATAATTACCGATCTGTAGATCGTTGTTTGCGCGGATACCGGTTAAGATGACAGATTTGCTCATACTATATTCATTATAGCGCAGTATCGCTCGATTGTTTACCTCTGTAGCGGGTAATGTCTGTTATGGCGTCTCCGACGGCACGGCAAACAGCCGGTACCATCAGACCATAGACTTCATGAGCAGCAACAATACTCGTCCAGGAAATATTGTTTTTGGATTTTGCTAATTCAGATATGTTACGCTCTGGGACGAGCGGGTCGAGCTTCCCGGTAATGATACGGATCGGACATTTCAAGCGCTTAACGTCTCGCAGTGTAGTCTGGTTGATAATTGCCGTTTCTAGTGTCGCCAAATACGCCGGTAGATCAACATTATCTGGATTGAAACCTTTGTCGGCCAGATTGTACCGACTGAGAAGTTTGAGCAGCCGTTCGGCAGCGCCTGGATGAGCATCCATCGTAGCGTGAACGGCACGAAGGATGCGTTTTCTCTGCAGTACAGACCGCTTCTCACCAGCATCGTGTTTATAAAATGGCGGACTGACTAAAACCAACGACTTTACGGCCAAGCGATAACGCCTAGCAAATTCGACCGCGACGAGTGAGCCGAGTGAGTGACCAACTATGATGATCGGACCACTGAGCCGAAGTGCTAACATCGTGGCGACTAGGTTGTTTGCCTGT
>JBARQK010000079.1:0-3562 GCA_049643705.1 Saccharimonadaceae bacterium (SeqCode)
ACAAAAACCAACTGCCCTGTCATCTTTAGGTGAATAACAAATGTATACAAAGTGTCGAGATCGATCATCAGGACTTTTGCTCGACGACGAACGGCTATAACGTTCGCGCCTAAAGCGAACTGATCTACCTCAGCCTTATGATTAGGAAAACTCTTTGGATTGTCATTTTCGATAGATAGGATCCGACGGCCGACTATTAGGCTATTCAATCCACGACGGACCGTCTCTACTTCTGGGAGTTCAGGCATGGTGGCGTCTCCTGTC
This sequence comes from Saccharimonadaceae bacterium (SeqCode), assembly GCA_049643705.1. Classification (GTDB taxonomy): domain Bacteria; phylum Patescibacteriota; class Saccharimonadia; order Saccharimonadales; family Saccharimonadaceae; genus JBARQK01. The sequence continues at coordinate 265 of JBARQK010000079.1, forward strand.
TAGTATTATCAGACTACTTCTTTTGCCTCTGATACTCGTTGATGGCGTTCGTGACTTTGCCATCGGTCTTTAGATTCTCGATAAACAATATCTTTTCTCGGCTGATCAGCATTTTGTCGTCTGGTGCGTGTAATTCATTACCCGGTTTGATCAGGCGGATATCGGCAGCTGCCTGGGCGTTTGCATCTTTGTCGGTGCCAGTACCGCCGTCAGCAGCCTGGACGCGATATACGTCATTTAATATCACGTTGCCATTTAACAAAAACTCCACCTTGCCGAAATATACATTATCGTTATCTAGATAAACTGCCTGATACCTAACGGTATCTATGCCAGCATATGCGATAAATCTAAAGCCGAACCAACCACCTGCAGCCGCCAGGATCACGACAATAACCGAAATGATCAGCATACGCTTGCTAGGCTTTCGGATCTTCCAGCCCGACGAGCTACGTTTAGCCTGTCGTTCAGCTATACGTGCGGGAACTACCTTTTCCGGCTGATCCGCATCACGAACTTGTTCATCTGAATCCATTTCTATCTCCCTCGCAGTCTATAATTGCTCTAATAATCATACCATGAGCACATTCACGCCATCAACATTGCCGAGTATGTTAGTTCCCTGTTGTAACCTTCGTGCCACCGTAAATAGTGATTACACCCCCGCCGATGTTGATGTTGCTAGCCGTCGCTGGTGCGGTGGTAAATGAATAGATCGACGACCAGTCGCTCCATGTATTCACCCCACCAGGGTCGATCGCTGCGCCACGCCACCAGTACTGTGTATTGGCAGTGAGTGCTGTAGGTTGATACTGATGAATAGCAATTTGGGTTAGGGGCACACCACCACTATAAGCGGTGCCGCTTTGTATGCTTTGTGCCGTCCAGCCGGTTTGTGATGCCGTTTGATCAATAGTACGAAGTACAGCGCTACAGGCATCGTCGCTACAGACTTGAATCTTGTACCGTTGGTAACTACCGCTGCTATTGGCGCTTCCGAGCCGAAACTCGGGTGCCGAGCTGACATTTACAGAACTATTAGATGGCGCTACGAGTGCGGGTATACATGCACCAGTGGACAAGCCTACGCCTGACGTAACACCACTAAAATTTATCCAGCCAAGATCGGTACTCCAAGCATAGCCCGTAAACGCTCCAGAGCCACCAGCAACATACACATAGGAGTTAGTCGGGCTGGCATTAAAGTCGATATAGTCGCCAGTCAGCACCTTTGCTTTGCCGACCAGCAAACCACAGGCATTGACGGACACAGGCCCAGACGGGTTGTCGGTGCCACTGCCAAAATACACCCAGCCCGCCTCTTCACTCCAGGCATAGCCGGTCATGAGCCGCGTAACGCTGTCTATGCTAACATTGGCACCATACGTCGCCGAGTTCATAAACAGTTTTTTGCCAGAGTTGGCTACCGTCGCCGCTGCATTGGCGCTAAAAGAAATCGTCGCCGCGTATGCCCTGTTGGTTGTGGCAAGGGGCGACAAGAGCATTAGCAAAACGGCAGCGTATATGCGCGCCCTGTTACCCACTAACGAAATACCTGTACGCATCATCATACTTATTGATTATTTTAACATAAAGCCTAGAGATTCTTCGACAAGCCCAGATGACACTCTATATCGTCATACCCAGCTCGACTGAGTATCCAGTGATTAATAACAAAATGAACAAATAACCCATATTACCTGACACACCTAACGCTGTCCGTAGATACCATACTGACGTTAAGCGTGTAGCCGTTGCCCAAGGCCACGTACCAAGCGTCAGTGCTATCGTACTGGTTCGCCGACCAATAGTAGCGTGCCGGCTGAGTCAAATTGAAGTTCGAGCCGTCTATGTAAGCTTGCATAAGTTCCTTTTGGGTGGGGAGACGCCAGCCGTTGCCGCGGTCGGAGCAGAGTTGGGAGGCGGTTTTGGTACCGACGGCGTTGTTGTTGGCGGCGCTAGCATCCCATGACCAGGCGGAAGGAGCGCCGGTCGTAAAGGTGACGGTGCCAGCGGAGTTGAGGAGGGGCTGGCTCCAGATAAGCGTACTAATGGGATCTTTTTTGTCATCGCCAGTGTAGGAAGGGCTGGTGGTAGTCCAGGTGATGCTGGCAGTACAGTTAGTGGTTTGGGTGACGGGGGCGCCGTAGGAGTCGTGGTAGGCTTGGGTAGAGCAGTTGCCGGGGGTGGGTGGGGTGTAGGTGCCGGTTTGCTGGGTGCTAGTGTTGTTATAAAAAGTTTTGCCAAGTAACACATCCGCGACTGTGGCGGTGCCACCGTAAGCGCCTGCTTGTAGGGTACGGTTTGAACCAAAGAATGTTTTACCGTACACCACGTCGCTTGTAGCGGCGTTTCCGCTTGGAGCAAACTGCGCGGCGGTAGATATACGGTTCCAATACGTTCCCCAGTCAGGCGTGTTGGTGTCGGAGCCGTAGCCGGCGGTCTGGAGGGTGGTATAAAGGGATTTGGTATATGAAGTCGCGCCACTCTCTGGTGAACTCCCAAATTGTTCGGCGTAGACGCGCACCATTATAACGGTTAAACCAATGAGTATGGTGAGTACCGTCAATGACTTGGCGACTATAACCCGCCTACTCTGCTGACGTAACAGCACCTTTTTCCGCTTAGCCCTAAACTGCTCTATCATAGTTATCATCTTAGCAAACTTAAGCGTCATGGTAAAATATACCGTTATTTACCACGCATCTTCTCTGCTATCGACCGGCGGTTAGCCTACACAGCATGGGATTTATAAGAACTAAAGATTGTCCGCGCTTTGGCTATACTGGCACCAATAAATAATCAGTCCTCACTATGTAGCCAAGAAAATCAATACCGTCCGCAGAAGGTCTGACGAGCTGCTTGCGAGGATACATTGTGAGCGCAATGGGATATGATAGTTCGAGCCGACCACAACACTTCGTCACGCTTTATCTTTTTGCACATAAGGTCATAAAGTATCTGATGATTGATATTCGTAAAAAAGCTTTTGACATCCATTTTCAGGTAATACGCGTGTTGGTTATTAGCAGGTGTTCATATTGGGACATCTACACTCAGCTTACTACCAAAATAGGCAAAATGAACAAATAACCCACATTACCTGACGCACCTAACGCTGGCCGTAAAGGTCATAGAGTAGACGGTCGTGTAGCCGTAGGACAAGTACGCGTACCAAGCGTTGCTGCTATTGTACTGGGTCGCCGACCAGTAGTAGTTTTCCGGCTGAGTCAAATTGAAGTTCGAGCCGTCTATGTAAGCTTGCATAAGTTCCTTTTGGGTGGGGAGACGCCAGCCG
>JBARQK010000080.1:0-2363 GCA_049643705.1 Saccharimonadaceae bacterium (SeqCode)
AAAAAATCGACTCGGAACTACTTAGTATGGTCATAGCTACGGTTGTGCGTGAATCAGCCGATAAAGCAACAATCGACGGGCTACTATCGATCCATAAAACTACTAACAATGCCGAACTGCGCCAAGATATCGTCAGCGGTCTAACCGCTAGCAAAAATAGCGAAGTTTTGAGTAGACTTCTCGGCCTAATAAAAGACACCACCCTAGTCCGAACACAAGACACCATCAGCTGGTATGTTAGCCTGCTACGCAATAAACATTCTCGAACCATGACCTGGCAATGGCTACGGGACGACTGGCGCTGGGTTGAGCAGACTTTCGCTGGTGATATGAACTACGACGCGTTTCCGCGCTACACCAGTAATATTTTACAGACACGCCAGCAATTCGAGGAGTTCAAGACCTTTTTTGGCCCGATGGTCACCAACTACGCCCTGAAACGTCCGATAGAGATCGGTGTCAAGGATATCGAAGGTCGCGTTGAAATTATCGAGAAATACTCATCGAGTGTCGCCGAACGTCTAAGTAATCTCTAAATACTCTATAACGTCGGCCGGTTGACCGCTGGTGGCAACCGCGACCAACCTGAGGTCGATACGATCTGTTAGTTTGTGGGTATGAGCATAAAACTTGGCGGCGAACTTCATCTGGGCTAGTTTTTTGTCACTGATCGCTGCCATTCCGCCGCCGCGAGATACGTCTTTGCGTTGTTTGACTTCAGTAAAATACAGTACGCCGTTTATAGTTGAAACAATATCGATCTCGCAATATTTCGTTTTCCAATTGCGTTCCAAAACTTCATGACCGCGCCTGACTAGTTCGTTAGCGGCGGCGTCCTCCCCGCTATCGCCGATCTGACGAGTTGTTACATCTGATGATATACCGTTCGACAGGCTATCGGCATTCTTTGTTGCAGACGCATATTTTGCGAGTGGCGCAAACGATAACCGATGGAGTGACGTGACACCTAGCTTGTCTATCGCGGCGACATGCGCTGCGGTGCCGTAACCAACGTGAGATTTGAAACCATAACCCGGATAGACAGAATCTTGCTCTAACATGTACCTGTCGCGTGCGACCTTGGCGACTATCGATGCCGCAGATACGCTCGGTATCAACAGATCGGCTTTTTTCAGTGTCGTAACGTATCGGCCTTTGCTAGTATCGGCTAGAAAATTGATCGTACCATCGATGATTATCTCGTGGTACGGAACATTGATCTGTTCGACCGACCGTCTGGTTGCTAACCGCAAACTTTCCGATAGGCCGATCTCATCTATCTCGTTCGCACTCACCCACCCGAGTCCGATAGCTTGCGCTTGGTCATGGATAATGACATCGAGTTCTTCCCGTTTCTTTTTGGTCAATTTTTTACTATCAGTCAGTCCATCGATCTGAGCACCGCCCAAAACAACAGCACCAACCACCAACGGCCCCGCCCATGGCCCACGACCGACTTCGTCTATTCCTAGAATCATAAGGTTGATTATAGATGATAGATTTCATATTTCGGCATAATCACAGTACTCCGGATGTTCAATGTCGGTATGCAGGGGACTAAAAAACCATGTTTACCATCGTTCGGTTTGACAAAGCTAACGTTTTTTGCTATAATAAAATTATGGCAATACGCCATGACCTTTGACAGAGTAGAGCTATGAGGTTAGGCCGCACTGCGCGGATCGAGCATGCGCCCAGCGCGGCCTTACCCATACCCGAGCTTAGGAGAAAAATGATCGATCAGCACAATTCGCTTCGCTACGCCCGCGCCGGCGCAGACATCGTAACGTCGTGGATCAACGGGGCCATTCGTGGTCCCGTAACCATCAAACACCTCTTCCCCTACTCCGACGAGGAAGAGTTGGCCGATCGCGCCACGACCGCAACAGCGAGTCTGGTCTGCGAGGCGGCCGTCGAGCGTCGCCTTCAGCCAGTACCGCTCATCAGGGCCGTCTATGAGTTCCTTGAACTCTGCGAAGGCCTCGGAGACGAACTTGGCGTCACCGAGATCGACTCCCGACTCTGCGGTTCGGTCGGGGAGCACAACCCGGCACGCGGCCGGCACGTAGGATGACCTCCAGCGCAGGGTTCGTGGCACTGTCCGCGAACCCTGCGCTACGGCGTTCGCTCTACTCTGTCAATAAATCTGAACTAAACGAAAAATCCCGAGTTAATACTCGGGATTTTGTTGATAGAACGAAATAATTATTCTGCTTTGTGTCGAGCTTCGACTTCAGCGGCCTTGGCGTCTAGTTCGGCTTGTTTGGCAGCTTCGGCAGCGGCTTTTGCTTCGGCTTCAGCAACTTTTTCAGCCTTGATGCGGGCTTCTTCTGCTTCGGCGTGTTCATCGCGAACAGCGTTGA
>JBARQK010000081.1:0-6079 GCA_049643705.1 Saccharimonadaceae bacterium (SeqCode)
GCTATCCTCATCCGCCTCAAAATCGCCGTCGAAGAAGACCGAGTTCCTGCCATCCACGAAGCCGAGCGTCTAATAATCCGTGACCTTTCTGAAAATGGCCGTGCTGGACGAATCCAGGACGTCACCGATCGATTACTAGCCAAAGCTTCGAGCGCAAAACAGCGAGCACACGTTGCTTTCGTGAGCGAACTATCGACCAAACTAACACTAGTGGGTGAAAACGACATCTACCATCACGCTATCAGCATCGCTGATGACGGCGACGAAAAAAAAGTTCGTGGCCGCGTCGACGAGATCGTAAAGACTATCAAAACTCACGGCGAACCAATCTCTGGTGAAGACCTCCATGCCAAACTATCTACGTACGAAAACCCTGACCAAGTCCGCGCACTCGCTAGCATTTCTAAAAAACTAGCACACCTCAAAGACAGTTGGGGACTACTAAAATGGCCAACCGTCAACCCAAAAAATATCCGTGACAAGATCTACGTTATCCTGAGCGACCACACCAAACCGATGCACTTTTCCGAAATCGCTGGAGCCATCAAAGACAGCGAATTTAAACGCAAAGACGTTACCACTCAAGCAATCCATAACGAACTGATCAAAGACAAGCGCTTTGTTCTCATCGGTCGTGGCATCTACGCCCTGAGCGAATGGGGTTACTCGCGCGGCACCGTTGCCGATATCATCACCGACGTCCTGAAAAAGGCCAAAGAACCTCTCCATCGCGACGAAATCGTTAAAAGAGTCCTCAAAAGCCGACAGGTCAAGGAAACGACTATTCTCCTTAACCTACAGAGCAAATCCGAGTTCAAGCGCGTTGCCAAGGCAACTTACGTGCTGGCAGAAAAGTAAATATAGAAGATAGAAATTAGATTTTGGATTTTGGAAAATCGCCAAAACAAATTCCGCGGCTGGTGTCGCGGTATTTGATTAAGGCAATAATGGACCTAGAAGCTACGGCAACATTATCTGACGAGAATCCCGCTTACTCTTGCATTTTAACACTTGACGTGGTATAATAAATGATGATATGGATATCCTCGTAGGACTGATTCAGCTACTAATGCAATGGTATGTTTGGCTGCCGATCGTCCTTATACTTGGTTACCTAACTTGGCGTAACAACAGACAGGAAATCGAACCGATGCGCACCGAGAGCATCCTACTGATCCTCGAGATACCAAAAGCCAATGACAAATCCGAACTCGCCGCCGAGCAGTTATTTGCGTCTCTACACGGCATCTTGCGCGACAAACAGGAACTACGCCAAAACGGCGGAGTACAGGAACACCTCAGTTTCGAGATTGCATCAGTTAACGGACAGATCCGTTTTTATGCCTGGATACCAAAATCCCTCCAAAGTTTTGTCGAAGGTCAGATCTATTCACAGTATCCAACCGTCCAGATACACACTGCCGAAGAAGATTACGTGACACACGAACGCCAGCACAGCGTTGTTTACACTTCAGAGCTAACCGTTTCATCGAAAGAATTCTTGCCTATACGCACGTTTCAGAGCTTTGAGGTTGACCCATTGGCTGGCGTAACTGGCACATTGGCAAAACTCGAGGACACTGGCGAAGAGCTATGGATTCAAGTCTTATTCCGACCGGTTGCCGACGACTGGCACAAGGCGGCTGACCGCTGGATAAGCAGCGTAAAGAGTGGGGGAGGCGGCTTTGGCGGCCTTCTATCCGGTGGTAGCGGTGGCGGTATGCGCTGGATGGCCGATATATTCGCCGCGCTATGGACCCCACCGGTGCAGGGTTCCGCCGGCGCCCCTAGCGTAGCGGTACTGTCGGAAAGAGACAAGACACGCATAGCCGAAGCCGAGAAAAAGGCGACCAAGCTAGGCTACCAGGTTAAAATCCGCTTTGCATATCTAGGCGAGAGTCAAACCAATGCCAAACTACGCATGCAAGCCCTGGTCGGTACCTTTAAACAGTACAACAGCACCAACCTGAACGGTTTCAAGATGTCGAATCCGAGCTTCAAAAAAGAAGACCTGGCAGAATACAAAGCCCGTCTCTTCAAATCCCGTGGCTTTATCCTCAATATCGAAGAGCTAGCCTCAGTATTCCATTTACCTCACACTAACGTTGAAACACCAAACATTGTCTGGGCTAGTACAAAAACTGCCGAACCACCGGCCAAGTTACCGATCGTAACAGGCAACACCGCTATCGACGAAAATATCAGTGCCTTTGGCGTGACAAACTTTCGTGGTATCAATCACCAGTTCGGTATGCTTCGTAGCGACCGGTCACGCCACGTTTATATCATCGGTCAGACTGGAGCAGGAAAGTCCGGCCTCTTGCAGCTATTTTCGCTATCCGACATCTATCATGGTCAGGGCTACGCCATCATCGACCCACACGGCGACCTAGCGATAGACAACATGCGCTTTATCCCCGGATCACGCATCCCGGATGTCGTGTATTTTAACCCAGCCGATACAAACTTCCCGCTAGGATTTAACCCCCTAGAAGTAACAAATCCATCGCAAAAATCAAACATTAGCTCGGAAGTTATCGGCGTGCTAAAACGCATGTTCGGCGAGAGCTGGGGCCCGCGTCTCGAATACATCCTACGTTACACTATCCTGGCGCTGCTAGATCGACCAACTACAACCATGCTCGACATTACGCGCATGCTGACAGACAAAAAATTCCGCGAAGAAACTCTCGGTTATTGCCAGGATACTGTTGTTTTGCAGTTCTGGCGTGTTGAATTTGCCAGCTGGAATGACAAGTTCCAGTCGGAAGCCGTTGCACCAGTTCTAAACAAGGTTGGTGCCTTTACTGCCAACCCTGTCATCCGTAATATCATCGGCCAGCCAAAGAGCACCTTTAACATCCGCCAGATCATGGATGAGGGCAAAATCTTGATCGTCAATCTATCGAAAGGCTTGATAGGTGAGGACAACGCCGCCATCCTCGGCTCATTCCTGGTAACAAAGATTCAGCTAGCGGCAATGAGTCGATCTGATATCGAAAACATCGAAGATCGCCGACCATTCTATCTCTACGTGGATGAGTTCCAGAACTTTGCAACCGATTCGTTCGCGACCATTCTATCCGAAGCCCGCAAATACGGCCTCAACCTGACAGTCGCCAACCAGTATATCTCACAGATGAGCGACACTGTTCGCGATGCTGTCTTTGGTAACGTCGGTAGTATGATCTGTTTTCGCGTCTCGGCAGACGACGCCCCTATCCTAGGCAAGCAGTTCGAACCGAACTTTTTACCGCTAGATCTATTGCAAATGCACAACCGTAATTTTGTCATAAATATGGTCATCGGGGGAGAGAAGACACCAGCCTTTAGTGGTAGGACTCTCAAACTACCTGTCGCTCAGGACGACAATACCGGTCGCATCATCGAATACACTAGACTTCACTACAGCCGAGACCGCGCCGATATCGAAAAAGAGATCAGTGATGTCATCAGAGTACCAGAGAAGTTCCAGCCAAAGCCAGCCCAGACTTGGGCAGGGAATGAGGTACCGAAAATCCCTGCAACACCACGACCAGCGTCTCCTCAACAAGCCACCCCTGGATCAGCTCCAGTCGCTCAGCATAGCTCACAACCTCCTGCAATGAGAAACCAGGACGGCAGCGAAGAACCACGCAGGAAACGTACTCGTAGCCGCAAACGTAAGCCATCGGGCGAGAGTGGCGGCGAGAATACGCAGAACACTCAACCTAACCGCCTAGTTATCCCTGCGCCGTCTACGCAGTCAAATCAGCCAGCTCCTCGACCCGCGGCCGCACCTGCGCCAAAACAGGACGACACACTGCTAAAACTACGCTAGGAGCCAACTCTCGCTAGCTATATATAAGATCGCGTAGTAGCCGCCTGTGATTTTCGCTTGAAACAGATGCGAACAAATTTAGAACACTTGATATATTCAAAGTAATGCTCAGAAATGGCATAAGTCATAAAAATATACAGCTAGCTGTATAAACAGCCAGGATCCACACAAGTGGCTAAAACCAGACCAATGGTCGGCAGGGTACGTAAAATCCAAATAGGCGACAACGACAAAAAAACGAATCCGTGCGTAGTGGGGCATAAATACATAGTCGTAAACGTCAATATGACTTTACGTCGCACAATGTACCTTTTGCGACATTGAGCATTATATCAATAGTTGATTAGCAATGCGTCTATTTGAGTGCTATAAAGTGTTAAAACTTGCCCTGCAGGGTAGTAATACTATTCCAGTACTGTGCGCGCCGTATTATCACTATTACTATCCGTTCAACGTTGTTACAAACATACACACCTAGCTCGCTCGATGATCATACGTACAATTTTACAATGTTTTCCACAGGATCTTCATTTCCGTGACTATGTTTTGACTTTTCTAAAAAATGTTTTACTACCCCACTTTTCTGCTATTTCACTGCCCTATTTGCTTTTTCGTGATTTATATATATTAATATGTTTTTTATCTACAATATGCAATTAGAACAAATTTAGAACTAGTCTTCGGTGGTGTAGTGGTGGACTTTTGTTTTCACCTGTAGTAGACCCTACCTGTAAAATGCTCTCCGGCTAACGCGGACATCCAAATACTGCGGGTTTTGATTCTTTCCATCGAGATATTTAACAGCACGAACCATATCCTCTATCTGCTCCCCCACTGGTCGATCAACGGATAATTTAACTGGGTAGTTGTATTTATCTAGCTTTAGCTGGACCTGCCGATTGGTGCCAGAAGGGAGCATAACTTCGCTAACAATCAGGCCATTTTTAGCACTCCGAGATACCGCTTGGCCGATAAAGCCTAAAAAGCGGTTACTAACGATTATCTGGCCGTCAACTGTCAGGTTTGTCTGATCTGTGACACGAACGACCGGCTCATCGAAATAATTTTTTGTAAAACTAACGCCACTGGCATCAACGTAACGTTTATTTCCCGTGATCGTCCAAGAGGCTACTGGACGCCTAACTTCGACCCGAAAGGCAGATTCTCCCATGCCAGATATATCCTGTAGGGTAACTCTCGACACTTCTGGTGCCTTCAACTGAACATATCCGGTTAGCGTATCGATATTGATAGCAAAACTCAGTCGCTCGACCGGTCGCGATGCTAGGTATTCGTTGATCAGACCCTTGTAGTCACTCATCAACTTGTTGACGGGTTGATCGGACACCGTAACGGACACGCTCGCGACAAAGTTATTGATCATTAGGAATAATACGGCAACTGTACCGGCAGCCAGCAGAAACATCAAACCAAGTCTTCTCCTGTGATGGCGTAGCTCGTGCGTTTGCACGCGAGACGATTTGAAACCAGCCAAGCGCTCGGCAGAACTACGCACCCCTGACGATAAGCTGCCAGTCAAGGTACGATTGCGCCTAAACAGATCACCGTCGCTAGGAGTTGTAGCAACGTCCGGAGTACCACTACGGCGTCGCGGAGTATTTACTGAACTGTTTTTTTTGCGTCCAAGCATATGCTTTATATTGTAACAGTTCTAGCGAGTGCAACCGATGATGATATCGGCCATTTCCTCGGCGGCATGAGGTTTTGCAAATTCTGCCATAGCCTTAGACAAACTCTCGAGTTTCGCGTCATTCGCCAGCAGCGGCTTCAAAGTTTTATACAGCAGGGTATGGTCACTGTCGAGCGCGTGCTCGTCGATCACTTCTACTGCCCCACCGTCCTGATAGACTTTAGCATTTTTCAACTGATGTCCGCCCGCCAGATAACCGTTTGGTACGAGCACGGTTGGCTTGTGGAGCGCCGCTAGTTCCAGCAGGGACGTCGCCCCTGCCCTAGCGATAACCACATCGGCTGCGCCTAACATTTCAGCCATGCCCTCACTGACAAAGGCATGCAGTTGAAAGCGAGGCTCATCCGATGGTGTCAACGCGTTCAGTTCGTCAAATTGACCGGTACCAGATATCAGGATAACAGTGGCGATCGACAATAATCGGTCGAGGTCACCAACAACAGCGTTATTGATACGAGTTGCCCCTAGCCCACCACCAGTCACAACAACCAGTCGACTGTCTGAATCGACGCCCAATTTACGCTTCAGCTCAATGCGCTGTCTGGCAC
>JBARQK010000082.1:0-7575 GCA_049643705.1 Saccharimonadaceae bacterium (SeqCode)
CCAGGAAGCTTCTCTGATGGGCTATGACCTCTACGGCACTGATGTCAGCGAAAAAATGATTCGCTATACGCGAGACAACCTCAACTGGCTCTTTTCCAACTCCCAACTCCCAACTCCCAGTATCCAACTCGAGACAGCCGATGCCACCGACCACATCTGGCGCCAACCGATCGATTTTGTTGCCTGCGAAGGTTACCTCGGCCAGCCTATCGGCGGACAGGCCCCTTCCGAAGAAAAGATGAGTCAAATTATCGAGAGCTGCGACCAAATCATGCGAGGCTTCCTGACTAATATTCACGATCAGCTAAACGAAGGTACACGTCTATGTATTGCCGCACCCGCCTGGTTTGTCAACAACCAAACACATCATTTACCTGTTGTAAACGATCTCCTCGAACTAGGCTATACTAGGGTTAATTTCAAAAACACCGACTCAACTCAGCTGATCTACCGCCGCCCCGATCAAATCACCGGCCGAGAACTACTTATACTAGAAGTTAGACTCTAGACTCTAGACTCTAGACTCTAGAAATTGGGATTTAGGATTTGCCCTTCTCCTTATTCCCGATTTCCCATTTCCCACCTCCCAACCCTCATTCCCCGAACTCCCAATTGCCCTCCCCTATTTCCTATTTCCTGGCCCCTATCCCCCAACCCTTGACTTACCCTGGTCAAACCCGTATAATGGAGCGGATTGTTAATACAAATCCCTATAGGAGTTAATCAGATATGTCACATGTCAAAGCTGGCGGTACCAGTAAAAACATCCACGATAGTCCCGGCCAACGTCTCGGCGTGAAACTTTTTGGTGGTCAAAAAGTCGCTGCCGGAGGTGTTATCGTTCGCCAAACTGGTGCTACCAAAATAGCAGGCCCAGGCACTTACATGAGCCGTAACTTTACCATCCATGCCGCTATCGGTGGCATTGTTGGTTTCAAAAAAGTCAAAAAGCGTTCATTCACCGGTCGTACCAACCCTCGCACGCAGGTCATCGTAGAATAAAAACCACAAGTCTAAAAGAGCTCCCGGTCGGGAGCTCTTTTAGACTCGAATGTCATCGATCATTCTTCGTATCTTCTGCAATCCACTCCTAGCCTTATCACCGTAGTACTGTGCTCGTGAGTTCCTACCAGAGTCTCTCACTTCTACGCACACAGCCACAACCTTGTTTAGATAGGTGATCATCTCCGTAGTCATAGATGGAGATGTACGTATTAGCTCATGTATCCTATAGGCAAGACTTCCAACCGCTGCGTGGGGGTCACTATGTCCAGCATTTCCTATGGCTAAATCGACACTACGTATGAAATCAGTCTTGAATGACCTAAACATTTCTAGAGCTCTTTCTTCTGGAGATTGCTGGACAGGTACCTCCTTATCCGTATCCTGAATCGAATTTTTGACCCAATCTGGCAATCGAACTATTACGCCGTCAATTGCGCCATCATCGAATTCGTCGTTCAGTAACTTGGAAATATGAACACGAGACTCGACGGGCAAAAAGCCCGAAAGACCGATGGCTTGATCGCCCATAAGGCCGACAACTCGTTTATCGCGTCGCCTTTCGTCACGCCCGATAGCATCATCAACTAGGTCCATATCCATATCTACTCGTTGCCCCGTACCGCTATGCTCAAGAGTAGACACAATTGCCTCAATTTGCTCGCCGTCTTTCGTGGTGCGTGTTTCCTTGCGTTGAGCTACTTCAACGGCGGTCCCCGTCTCGCTAAATGCCTGCGAAGCGTTAAATCCACGTAATCGAGGCTCTGATGTGTTAAATCGTTCCGACATGTTTGTTTTTTCCTAACTTAGTTTAAACTATAACAAAAAATTGTTTAATTGTCAATAAGCTTATGTTTATTAGTCATGCTGCATTTGTTTCAGAAATCGTTCTAAGATACGCCAATTACTTTTTGACAGAAATCGGCTTGGCGTTTAGAAAGTGGCTTATTGCTAGCATAATTCTCCTACCAACTCTCATGCCCTTATGGGCCGTCACTTCCCTGCTTGACTTCTCTATTCGATCTGAAGGCATAACCTTGTATGCCCTGGCAATGTCTATCAGCGTCTCGTCGTAACCATCAGTACTATTAATGCCAAGACGCTTATCAGCAATGAGAGTTGCTTTATTATTCGCGAATTCTAGGTCAGCAACTATCTGATCTAGCGTGAGTGGTCTCGTGTAGCCTAACATCCCGAGATACTCCGGACTCAGCCCGGCTTGCTCATACGACTGCGCGACGGTTGTTTCTGTAGTTGTTTTTGCGATATGCTCCTTCATCGTTGGAGATACCTCATCGATCGCGATGGCCCGAACCACAGCATCTGCGTAATCGCCGTCGTAGCCTAAAGACTCAACTGCCGCCCTCAGCGTAATGTTAGCATAGCCTTCGGCGAATCTCTCGTTATGTATAGCAACGTTTTCCTGAGGGTCCAAAGTCAATCGAGCATCGGGACAGTTTCGGAGAACCAGGTCACTAAAGGAATCGAAACTCGAAACACCTTCAGCACGCGTTAACCCCGTCTGGCTAATCCCTCTCTGTATCATATGCCCCGCTTCGTGCCCGGCAGTGTGTAGTAACACTAGCACTACTAACATCGGCGGGGCCTCAAAGCCCTGATCTGCAAGCCTGGATCTTACACGATCAATCCCTAGATTATTTATGTCTATGCCGTATTCAGCAGACCCATCCCTGTAAGTAGTTACGTGGCCCATCGCACCCTCGACTGTGCTGTCTTTAAATCTAGTGCCGTTCCGCGTACCCTGCCTAGTAGAGTCAATCAGTTCAAGTGCTTTCCCGCTTGCCGCTCCTAACACCGAATCTCCTATACTCCTGGCAACCAGATATGCGCTCTCTACAGTTCTGTCTCTCGCCTCAGGATCCCCCCATTGCAATTCATTATTCAGACTATTCAATAGGTTCTGCAGAGAATCTGCGCCTGGATCAGAGTGGTCTAAAGCTCTACCATAACTATAGGGCACTCGCTCATACACCTTTCTATTATAGACGGGGTTGCTGAAACCACTGTTTCCCAATTCAGCCTGTGTTGGTACCTGTGTTATGATTTTTGTTGGTTTCATCATATCTTTTTGTTTTAACTTATTTCATTAAAACTATAGCAAAAAGTTGCCTAATTGTCAATAAGCTTACGGTTAATCTATAGACTAAAGAGTGTTTTGATGGACTGGCTGAGAATCGCCAGATTGCTGTTGGCCGAGGTGGAATTTGATACGATCGACAACATCACCGATAACGACTTGGGATTTGACTAGATAGTCGTCAGCGCCGAGGTCTTCAGCGCGTTGCTTGTCTTTTGGCTGCGACAAGGCCGTTAACATGATAACGCGCATGTTAGTCGTTTCGGGAGTATTTCGCAAAATATCCAGGACGTCAAAACCACTGATCTTTGGCATCATAGCGTCGAGCAGAACTAGATCCGGACGAAACTCGATAGCAGCAGACAGAGCATCCTCGCCGTTATTGACTTCGTAGACTTCAAAGCCCTCGAGCTCGAGACGTGATTTGTAAACATTTGATAGGGCGATGTCGTCTTCGACAAGTAAAATACGTTGTTGAGTATGATCCATAACTAACTCCTATACTATCCGAGTTTATCTAAAAGCACAAGCATCTGTTATTCTAGCTGTTTCTTTGCGGCGTCAAGTTGAAGGTCTCTATCAGCATCAATATCAGCCGTAGTCAATTTGACTTCCTGGTCAGGTTTTATACCATTGCCATTGATGTTTTGGTCGGCTGGCGTATACCATTTGGCTATCGTGACTTTTAGTATCGCCTCGCCTCTGAGATCGATAACTTTTTGTACCGAGCCCTTGCCATAGGTTTTTTCGCCTACGAGCGTTGCCGCTCTGTGATCCTGCAAAGCTCCAGCGACGATCTCGCTAGCACTAGCCGATGAGTTATCTACCAAAACAACCGTTTTGATCCCCTCGAGGATAGGTTCACCGACCGAACGCTTTACAATATTCATGCCAGATCGAGACTTCTCTGTAACGACTGTTTTGTCACGTAACCATAGACTAGCGACTTCAACCGAGCTATCTAATGTCCCGCCTCCGTTGCCCCTGAGATCAAGGATGACACCTCGCACGCCGGCCTTTTTGAACTCCTGTGCTGCCTTTTTGGCTAGATTGCCAGTTTCACCGTCGAAACGACTAAGCGATAGGATGCCAATGCCATTCTCGATACTGTATTCGACACTCGGATTATCCACCTTCTGTCGAACGATGCTGAACTCTTTGAATTCTTTGTTTCGTAGCATAGTGATCTTTACTGTAGTGCCTTCCTGGCCACGAATCTGCTCTGCTGCCTTGCCTGCACCGACACTCTCAGCTGATATGTCGTTAATCCCAGCGATGATATCGCCTTTTTTGACACCGGCCGCTTCGGCAGGACTACCCGGCAAGACTCGCATGATCGTCGGCTGACCATTGCGCACTCCGATCTCGGCGCCGATACCTGTAACCTCACCGTCGATCTGTTTTCTGAACTCAACTGCCTCGTCCTTATCCATAAAGACCGTATACGGATCACCAGTCGCCTCAGCTAGTCCCCTCTTTGCGCCATTTGCTAACTTTGCCGTGTCTAGATCACCATCGTACTCTGCCCTGAGCGTACGATAGACTTCCTGGAGGCCTGCGGTTTCAACGACACTGGTATCTACCTTCACGCCAAACATCGGCCCAAAAACAGCCGCCATCTGGTCGATGCGCGTACCCCAAGCAAAGCCAAGTATCAGAGTCACTGCGATCCAGGCCCAAAATGTATTTTTCGACACGCCCTTAACTGGCTGGCGATCAGTAAATTTATCGGTCTCCATCAATCCTCCTATCGGACAAAATAAAATAAGCTATATCAATATTATAGCTTATTTTTTGATTTAACGGTCCTGGAATCGGAGGAAAACTACGCCACTTTTGGCGATGTCCATAGTACTGTATTCGCCGGTACCATAGAAATTGTACTGTGATATGTGAACCGTGTCACCAGAAACGGACTCAACGATCATGGCATGACCCCATGGAGCTAGTCCGGCAATCCTCGGTAGAATAACTGCATCACCGGGCTGAGGATCGTATGTTCTGGTCGCACCACTATACTGCGGCGCACTCCATGTCCACTCGTAGGCATTACCACTGCCGTTAAAGCCAGCAACGTATTTGCCAAAGCGATTTTGCAGGGCCCAGGCCACGTAACTAACACATTCGCGATTATAGAGCTGCCATGGATCAACATACGAGTCTAGCGCCATGCAGTATGGATAGCCACCAGAACAACCCATGTTGCCGCTAAAGTTTGAATACCTGAAACTGCCGATGACTCCAGAATTGATACTGTTACCGCGACTGCGCAAGCTCTCATAGTAAGCACGCTGCTGCGACGCGACACTCTGCAACTCGTTGCGCTGTTGTGCGACAATATTTTGATAAGCAGATTCCTCGCCTTTTGTCTTGGTATATAGTTCGTTCTGCTGGGTTTCTTTGGCTGATAGACTATTACGCTGCGCCTTTTGTCGTTCTAAAACAACTTCTACGGCAGCCTTATCGGTCTCTAGTTTCTTTTTGAGGGTCTGGATCTCGCTGATTGTCGCAGCCAGGGTGTCTCTGATAGATTTACGGTATTCCTGCTTGTCTAGATAATCTCCGATGTTATCGCTACCAGCGATCATCTCGAGCGGAGTGATATCGCCATTAACGTACATATCAGCTAATGTTGAGCCAAGTCCGTCCCTGTTTTCGGCTAGCAACTTTTCCTTGGCGGCGATGTCGGCCATCAATTTGTCGTATTGGGCCTGAGATAGATCCAGTTGCGCCTGGATGGCGTTCTTTTCAGCCGTTAGTCGCTCTAGTTCAACGCGGTAGCTAGCTGCTTGTTTGCTGAGAGCATCGGCTTGCGCCTGATAGGTGTTTATCTGTCGCTGCAGGGCTGACATTTTATCGTCATAACTATCAGCATCGGCACGTTGTGTTATCGACATCGGTATAGCGGCGAAAACCATCACGGCACACGCAATTATAAGGGCTTTTTTAGCCCTACCCTTTTTGAAAACTGGTGTGGTGGACCGTTGTTTCATTGCTGACATATTAACATAAGCTCCTTGTAATTTCAAGGTTATTGATCAAATCTTTAGGTATCGTCTAGTAGCGAGCAGCGATGATATCGTACCGATCAGCGCACCGAGCAGGACCATTGTTAACATCACTAGCCCTATATAATTGGTCACGAGAGAGCTGGTCGGCTGCACGACTATGCCGAAATCGCTCAGAGCATTGTTTGAAAAAATCATTATCGAAACACCGCCGGCAGTCGCGAGTATCGCCGCGATCAGACCGTAGACTACCGCCTCGACGACAAATGGACCCCTGATAAAACTGCGGTCGGCTCCAATGAGTTTCATCATCTCTATCTCGTCTTTGCGACTAAAGATCGCCATACGAATCGTGTTGAATATAATCAATGATGATATAGCGACAAAGACGAGACTTGCTCCGATGCCAACGTTTTGCGCCAGCTTGGCCCAACTAGCAAAAGTATCGATCGTGTCCTTGCGAGTTATAAATGACGGCATACGCTCCTCGTACTTTTTATATAATTCGTTATCCTGGGTAAATTTAACCAAGGAGCTCGTATCGTTAATGTCAATTAGCGTCATACGTAGAGTCCACGGCAATTTGTTGGTCGCCTCTTTGATCGCTTCGAGCCCAACTTCGCTGGATTTGCTGTCCTCTATCTGTAATTTCCTGGCGTCCTCTGGTGTGATCGTCGAGACACCACTGACATTGTCGACTTTTTCTATCTCGGATCGTATCTTTTCGACGTCACTAGCAGGCGTCGCAATCTTTAGGTAGACTGACATGTCAACTTTGCGAGTCATATCGGATACCGAGTCGTTAAGTATCTTTGTCGAAGCTGCCGTGATAAAAATAATCAGCAGTGTAATCGTCATAACCAAGGTCGCGGCAATAGTTAGCCAAGCATTACGAGTAAAGTTGTTAACGCCATAGCGGCACATTCGAACAAAAGTCAGCCACTGTCTGCGACGACGTTTCTGTGCTGCGAATGCCTTGTTCTCGTTCTTTTTTTTGCCCATTACTGGTGGTAACTCCCCTGTGCTTGGTCAGAGACGATCTTGCCATGTTCGATGGCTATGACGCGACGCTTTAGACGATTTACTATCTCGACATTGTGTGTAGTTAACAGGACGGTTGTGCCGTATTTGTTGATCTTTTCCAGTAAACGAACGATATCCCAGCTATGTTTTGGATCAAGGTTTCCAGTTGGCTCATCTGCGATCAGAATCTTTGGTTGACGGACAACGGCACGAGCGATCGCAACACGCTGACGTTCACCACCGGATAACTGGTGTGGGAATTGTTTCTCTTTGCCAGATAGACCAACAAGTTCGATAACCTTTGGCACTGTAGTTTTGATCTCGCGGTTTGTCATACCGGCGATCTCTAGGGCAAAAGCTATGTTCTCGAAAACGGTACGTTGTGGCAAAAGTTTAAAATCCTGAAAAACTACGCCAACTTTGCGACGCAGCAGTGGAATATGT
>JBARQK010000083.1:0-13285 GCA_049643705.1 Saccharimonadaceae bacterium (SeqCode)
CTTATCGGGCTTGGCGTGGGCGCCGGCTTACTGGTCTTGGCTGGCATCCTAGCAGTGGTCTTTTTAGCAGGAGGAGGCGTCGGTATATCTAAAAAAGATTATCAGGACGCAAATATGAAGGCTGAAGAAATGGCTCTAAAAGGGCTTGATTCAAGTGGTGATTTCATAATCATTACTTACGTCAGTGCGTACGGTACCCAATACACTCTCGATGATGCACAGAAGAACCTCGACAGCTACAAGAAATTGCTTGATGAAGTAAAGTCCATGAAAGCGCTAAACGATAATGATATCAAGGCGGCATTTGGCGACTACAAGAAAAAAGCCGATGACTACATAAAATTTGCCGACGACTACCTATCGTCTGCCAAAAAAGTCATTGTAGCACTCAACAAATGTACGGATGACGGAGCATCGGTCAGTGTAACAGGTAGTACCGTGGCATCTCTCGGATCAGCTGTCGCAACTTGTAAATCTGCTATGTCCGATGGCAAATCAGTTGCCGACCCTGACCTAAAGAAACTAGCAGAGGTCTATTACGACTATATGGTTGAACTAGAATCGATCGTCGGACAGGCTAGTGTGTTCAGTTCAAATGACTATAGTGCAGCTGCTACGCTTCGCAACAAAATGTACGACGCCCAGGACTCTGTTATCGCAACCGCCAAGGATGTTAACAGCAATATCAAGAAGCGATATGATGCCGCCGATCTAAAACCTGAGGACCATACAAAGATAGAAGAGGTTATGTCTAAAAAAGTTTCGTAATTTTGTGTATAATTAAATTAGTTCAAAATAACAAAAGGGGATAACATGGGTCCACAAGAACCTAACTCCGCACCTTTTACTCCACCAAACGGAGTGCCTAGTGCGCCACCAACACCAACACCAATTCAACCGATGCAACAGCCGCAACCGCTAGGGCAACCGTTTCAGCCTGCACCGCAACCGATGCAGTCACAACCTCAGCCAGCCTTTCAGCAGTTTCCTGCTGGCCCTGCGCCGAGCATGCCACCTCAGCCAAAAAAGTCCAAAAAAGGCCTGATAATCGGCCTTGCTATCGGTGGTGGCGTATTACTACTATCGATCGTAGCATTGGTACTATGGTTGACGCTCTTTACTGTAACGAAACAAGACTATCAAGCAGCGGCTGACAAATATGCTGAAATAGCCGATACATTCGACGATATCGATTCTGTTTCCGGCGCTTCAATGCCTTCGAATATCAACGAAAAGATCGATGCATACGGCACCAAAGCCAAAGAGCTCGGTGATCTCAAGGCCGTACGAAACGACAAAGATATAAAGGGAGCATACGACAAGCTAAATGCTCTGTTACCCGACTACATCAAAAAGTCGCATACCATAGTAAAGTTCTACGATATTACCAAAGATGATTGTTCTAGCGCTAAGCTGTCACAAAAGAGTGGCTGGCAGGGCTGTGTCGATGCGCTAGATAGCTTTGACGCTGAAGGCTGGGATTCTCTGGACAAATACATCAGCTCTTTCAAGGATCTAATGCAAAGCTACCTCGACGGTAAGTATACGAGTAGCTCTGAATATACCGATGCATCGTCCGACTTTAGGGATGATTCAAAAAAGATTTCTGACGCTGTCAAGGATGCAGCTTCAAAACTAAAAGACGCTATCAACGCCAAGCTTAAATAAGCTGTTGGTCTGATCACGATAACACCTCTCATGATGAGAGGTGTTATGATATAGTTAAGCCATATGAGCAAACAGGGTCTTTTGGCAGATCTGAGGGCCGAGATGCTGGCCGAGAAGGTCTGTGATGAGCTTGCTAGTCAAGCTAAACAACTAGTCATGGGCGATGGCGACGTTAATGCTGACATTGTTTTCATCGGTGAAGCTCCAGGCAAGAAGGAGGATGAACTGGGCGTGCCGTTTGTTGGTGCAGCGGGCAGGTTCCTCAACGAGATGCTGGCCGTCGCCGGCATGAAACGCGAGGATGTCTATATAACCAACATTGTCAAATACCGACCGCCTGATAACCGCGATCCTTTGCCAGCGGAAAAGGCGGCCTTTTGGCCTTATCTAGAAAAGCAGCTCCAGATCATCGATCCGAAAGTTGTAGTTACGTTGGGTCGTCACAGCATGGGGTATTTTCTGCCAAATTCAAAGATCGGTGAAGTACACGGTCAGCCAGAGAGGGTCCGGCTAGGTGGCAAAGAGATAGTTGTTGTGCCGCTATATCACCCCGCTGCTGCGCTATATAACGGTGGCATGCGCCAGACTTTGATCGATGATTTTCTCAAGGTTCCGGGCATTATCGCCGAGCTATAGCTTGCATTTTGCTATAATTTTTGCTATAATCGACCTAATTACTGAGAGGGAACATCGTTAAAACATCCAGTCTATCCCTCGATTTAAACTTATTTTAGAAATTATTTAATACAAATCATTAAGGAGAAAAATAATTTATGGGTCAACGAAGACTCACTACGCCTAGAGGCGACGATGCTAACAAGCGTCCTCAACAGCAGGCCAAACCAAAATCAACAAATACAGTGCTTAACGCTACAACTACCCGCAAGGGTGAGGTTTTCCGCGCGCAACGTCGCACTAGTGAAAACGTCAACGCGCAAGCATCTCAGCATGTGATCAACGTGCCCGTCAATAAATCAGTCTATAACGGCTATGGCGGACAACAGTTCAGTATGAGTATGCAGCCGAAACGGCCACGCACACCACGCCCAACGCTAAAGGTTATTCCTATCGGTGGAGTTGGCGAAATGGGTATCGGCAAGAACATGACAGCTATCGAGTACGATGATGACATCATCGTTATCGACATGGGCTTTTTGTTTCCAGGCTCCGACTATCCTGGCATTAACTACATTACGCCTGACGTCACGTGGCTAGAGGAAAACAAGCACAAGATCCGTGCCCACATCTTTACCCATGGTCACCTCGACCATATCGGTGCATTTCGTCATATCGTCCCTAGGATTCCGGCACCTGTCTATGCTAGTAAATTTACGATCGGCATGCTGCAGCGCACGATGGAAGAAACTGACGGCGCATACGCGCCGGATTACCGCGAGATGGACCCAGAAGCTCACGAGATCGTGCAGCTATGCGATAGTTTCAGTGTCGAACTGGTGCGAGTAAACCACTCTATCCCAGACGCTACTGCTGTTGTCATACGTACTCCGATGGGCGTAATCGTCAGCAGTGGCGACTGGCGTATCGAGGATAATCCTGTTGACGGTAAGAAGTTCGACTTCGAACGCTTTACCGAGATTGCAACCAAAGAAGGCATTTTGCTATTCATGAACGAGTCAACCAACTGTGAGTCAGATGGTACGCACACTCATGGCGAGCTGGACATTCAACGCAGTATGGGTGAGGTTATGGAGAAATTCCCAAACAGTCGCGTGATTATCTCTAGCTTTTCGTCTCAGCTACATCGTATGCAGCTGATACTCGACGAGGCTAAAAAGCACGATCGCAAGGTCGCATTTGCTGGATATTCTATGATCCAGAACCTGGAAGTGGCACTACGGACAGGCATCATAAAAGTGCCCAAAGACGTCGTCGTAAAGATGGAAGATATCGTTAAAATGCCAGATAACAAAGTCACGATAGTTTGTACTGGTTCACAAGGCGAGTTTAGTGCCGTTTTGAACCGCATGGCATCGGGCAGTCACAAGCATATCAAGATCAAAAATAGTGACGTTGTTGTCTTTAGCTCGAACCCTATCCCGGGTAATGAAAAGTACGTTGTTCGTACGGTTGATGGTTTGATGCGTGAAGGTGGCGAAGTTATTCAGAACGGCAAGACGCATTTGACTGATATCGGTCCGCTCCACCTTTCAGGGCATGGCTATTATGACGATCATATCCGCGTTATCAATGCCCTCAATCCGACGTATTACCTGCCGAATCACGGCGAGTATCACATGCTTGTTCACAATGCTGAGTTGGCCGAAAAAGAGTGTGGCATACCTCGCAACAATATCTTTGTCTGTGACTCAGGTGATGTTATCGAGATCGACCATGACGGTGCACGCAAGGTTGGTCGTATACCGGTCGGCGGCATCATGTACGACGACGCTGGCGCGATCGTATCAGAAGTAGTCCTCAAAGACCGTATCCACATGGCCCAGGAAGGCATGTTTGTGATTGTGCTGACGATCGCTCGGGGCAACGGCCGTTTGATGACTAGTCCGGACATTATATCCCGCGGTTTTATCTATCTACGCGATAGTGAAGAACTGATGGGTATGATCCGAGCTTATCTCAAACAAAAGGCAGCCCGTAGCTTTGGAACTGGAAAAAAGATCGACATGGATGTCATCAAAAAAGAGATCAAAGACGAGATCACGCACATCCTTTACGATCAAACTCGACGTACGCCGATCGTTATCCCGGTTATCAACGAGATCGGTTCTTCTGGCGGCGGCTCCAATAGGCCACAGGGGGCGAATCAGTCAGCGGCAAATGACGCTCAGCACAAGAAGCCTCTGGTACCTCAGTCATCGAACATTCGCTTCCCGGCGAAACAAGTTCCAGATAGCGAAGTGTCGGAACTGCGTACGCAACCACGTAGTGATTACCGCGGATACTAAGTTATCCCAAGAAATAGGACAGCCCCGCATCTCGCGGGGCTGTTTTCCTAGCGGGATGGCGGGGCAGGGGTCGGTATGAGTACTTTGTGCGCTCTTTCGACGAGCGATACAATAACACTGCTTCCGCGTGGCACCGTCACGCTCTCGATTATTTCACCAATATTCCAACTGCCGACTTCTCGTACATCGACGATATTGCCAATTGCCGGATCAATAACCAATAGAAAGACAGTGCCTCCGAGCCAGCCGTGGTATGGGTCTGTTACCTCAAACATCAGGCAGCCCATATCATCCAGAATATGATCGACAAGCCGTTCGCTAAACTCTTGCATCAGGTCTGTGCGAAATCTGTGGTAGGCTTCCATTCGTAACATGTCCGTGATATTTGCGCGCGGATGCAGACTGAAATCCACATATCGCAGAAGGAAGTCTTCGCAGCCTTGCGCCATATCGGTGTCCAGGAACAGCTTACGTCCTTTAACACCGGGCAGACAGTCTGGTGCGACACGCCAGACTGTTGATTCTGGATCATGATCCGTCATTACTCCGAGTCTGTCGGCGTAATCCGGGCTTCTCATCTCTAGCGACAGAAATCTGTCGCCGGTACATTTGATAGGCATATCACGCGCTCTCTATCGAATTGTGTGGGTGCTGAGAACAGTATAGAACAGAGTAGTACAATCGCAAGCGTAAGCACCATTGCATTTTGTGGTAATTTATGCTACAATACAGAGGTATTAATCCATTAAAAAACAGATTATAATAGAAAAAGATTATGGCAAAAAAGAAAAAACACTCTAGGTCAAAGAAATCGAATGCTCCGCAGCATACTCTTCCTTCGGGTTTTTGGTCTCAAGTCGGCGCCGTAGTTCAGCTATCTTTCGCCGTTTTGTTCGTAGTTGCATGGTTTGACGCCGGTGGTCCAGTTATCGAATGGCTACATAAAACTACTTATGATCTGATCGGGGCATCCGTCTATCTGTTGCCACTTTTACTCGTCTATCTATCGGTAGAAGTCTTTCGTGCCGAAAATAACCGCTTGCCACTGGTGCAAAAGTTCGCTGCAGTTTTGCAGGTTCTATGGTCTGCTGGACTATTTGGTCTGCTAAAGGACGCCGACGGTGGCAGCCGCGGCGGATCGATCGGGGAACTCCTGAACCAAGCTATGCTATCGCTGGTCGATCCTGGCGTGGCAGCCTTTCTGTATGTACTACTCATCGGTATTACTCTGCTATTCCTAGTCAGGGTTTCTCCGTTCGCTGTCTTTGAAAAGCTATGGAGCATGATCCGTCGTAACGAGGACGAACTGGCCGCGAATACAAAAATTATGCAAGCTGCCAATAACGATGGTAAAAAATCTATCCCTAGCGAATTTGTTTTGAATGCTGGCGTTCCGACGATCGATCCAAAAACTTCTCGACTATCTAGTCTCAAAAATAGTGTTAAAACCGATAAAGCTGCCGAGGAGCGCTCAGCCCTTGTTATCGTTAGCGACCCCAACTGGACACCACCAAGCGTTGAGCTACTAGAGAAAAAACAGAGCCCAGCTAATGCCGGTGATATCGAGCAAAATGCGACTATCATCAAAGACACGTTGAGCGAATTTAGTATCGAAGTCGACATGGAAGGCGCCAATGTTGGGCCGAAGGTGACTCAGTATACGCTTCGTCCACCTAGCGGCGTCAAATTGACGCGCATCACCGCTCTAGAGACAAACCTAGCGCTCAATCTAGCTGCTTCTAGTCTCCGCATCGAAGCGCCGATACCTGGCAAAAAAGCTGTCGGTATAGAGGTGCCTAACCTCAAGGCGGCCGATGTTCGACTCTACGGCATACTGACTAGCCCACAATGGATAAAGGCCGATGAACCACTCAGTTTTGCTATCGGCAAAGATATATCTGGCGATGCCGTCGTTGGCGCACTGAACAAGATGCCACACCTCCTGATCGCCGGTCAGACCGGCTCTGGTAAATCTGTCATGATCAACACACTGCTAGCTAGTTTGCTGTATCGCAACAGCCCGAGCGAAATGAAGATGATTCTCGTCGATCCAAAACAGGTTGAGATGGCGCCTTATGCTGACATACCTCATCTTTTGACGCCTGTTATTACTGAACCGGAAAAGACAATCTCGGCACTCAAATGGGCCGTCAACGAGATGGAGAGGCGCTATTCGCTGTTGGCCGAAGAAAAGGTCCGCGATATACAGAGCTACAATGCTAAAGTAAAATCGGGCAAAACACAGATCGAAGTTGCTGATGAAAATGGCGTGACACAACACTATGATGAAGGCGCTATGCCTTATATCGTGATCGTCATCGATGAGCTAGCCGACCTCATGATGGTGGCAGCGCGTGATGTCGAAGCGCTGATCGTTCGCTTGGCACAGAAAGCTCGCGCTGTCGGGATTCACCTAGTACTAGCCACGCAGCGTCCATCAGTCGATGTCATTACTGGACTCATCAAAGCTAACATACCGGCCCGTATCGCCTTTACGGTTGCTAGTCAAGTTGACTCGAAAACTATCATCGACAAGGCTGGTGCCGAGAAGCTGCTCGGCCAGGGAGATATGCTGATGTTGACGCCCGATATGAGCAAGCCAAAACGCATCCAGGGTGCTTGGGTGACAGACGAGGAGATCAACAAAATTAACGATCATCTGCGAATGCAGTCGGCGCCTCAGTATAACGACGAGATTATCTCTCAGCCTGTTCAGCTAAACGGCAAAGGCAGCGTTGTTATGGATCTAGGTGGCGGCGGAGATGATGACATGTTCCGTGATGCTGTGCGCGTAGTTATCGACAGCCGCAAGGCTTCAACGTCATTATTGCAACGCAAATTGCGTATCGGTTATTCGCGCGCTGCCCGTATCATCGAAGAGATGGAAGAACAGGGTATCATTGGTCCTGCTGATGGCTCACGCGCCCGCGATGTTCTGATCGGTAGCATGGATGAGCTCGGCGGCGGTTCAGACGACGAAGAATATTAGAACCTGAGTCGTTGCGCTAATTGCAGTAAGAGTGGTAAAATATAAGCATGAACGGGTTGAAAAACACTACGGCTATCCGTGGCGCAGGTTTTACGATCGTTGAGCTTTTGATCGTCATAGTTGTGATCGCGGTTTTGGCTGCTATAACGATAGTCGCCTTTAACGGCGTTAGAGACAGGGCTAACAATGCAAAGATAAATTCCGATCTAGCGCAAATACAAAAGGCGATCCAGGCAGCGAGGATCAATAGCGGCGAGGTAGCGGCGCGATATGTCACTTTGTCGACGGCTACCGCTAGCCCCTGTGTTGGTATAGCTTCGAATGTAGATCTAGCGGATACCGTTGCTGCAGCTGCCTGCTGGACTGCTTATAATAGTGCCATGGACAAGATCAGTACGGCGAGCAATATCAATGTTCGCGACCTAAAGGATCCTTGGGGTAGGCCGTATTTTCTAGATGAGAACGAGAAGGAAGGGGCGACCCTCTGCGGCCTGGGACGTGACAATATAGGGGCATTCCCTCAGCCACGAACACAAGGCAGTTGGACGATTACGAATGCCAAGACAGTTCCATATGTGACCCCGGGTTGCTAGGCAGTATGCTGTCACTCTTCACCTGAGTTTCAAAACCCCCTCGGGTCCTGTCGCTCGGTTTCCTAGCCTAGACATTATTTCAAAAAGCTGCTAAGATATATCAGTTATCAACCTGAGCTTGCACCAGATGTAAGCATCCATAAGGATTCCAAAGGAGGTTTTACTTATGAAGGATTACGAACTAAGTGTTCTTATCCACCCAGATCTAGAAGTAGATCTAGAAGCGCCACTAGAAAAGTTGCGCAAAATCATCACGTCAAATGGCGGTGAAATTGTTCGTGAGGACAACCAGGGCAAGAAGAAAATGGCCTATCGCATCAAGAACCTGGACTTTGCAGTTTACGTCTATATGGACGTCAAACTACCAGCCGAAGCTCTGATGAAGGTTAGCAGCACGCTAAATATTACCGATGAAATCATCCGTTACCTTCTAGTAACAGTTGATGAAAAGGGTCGCGCCGCATTAGCTGAAGCAGCCAAAGCGCCTACTAGCAGCGAAGAATAGAATATCAGGGGTTAAGAGGAGGAGTATTGTCTTATGGCAAAAAGCATCAATCAAGTTATACTGATGGGTCGTCTGACTAGAGATCCAGAGACTCGCACAACTACAACTGGCAAAACTATCGTTAGTTTTAGCCTGGCAGTTGATCGCGGTGGTCAGGATGACCAAGCAGACTTCTTTGACGTCACGGCTTGGGAAAAACTAGGCGAACTAGTCGCCCAGTATCTCAGTAAAGGTCGTCGCTGTCTCGTACAGGGCCGTCTGCGCCAGGATAGCTGGGACGACAAAGAGTCGGGCAAAAAGCGCAGCAAGGTAGAGGTAGTTGCAACAGATGTAACATTTCTCGACGGTCCGAGCGGAGATTCGCAAGGATCTACTAGCGCCGCACCACGCCCATCAGCAAAGAAATCAGAAGAAGTAGTAATTCAGGATATCGATGACAAGCCAATCGATTTGTCGGAAATACCTTTTTAAATAGAATCTAGAAGTTAGATTTTGGATTTTTGAAGAAGTTTAAAGTCACATTATTAATTGCAGAAAGGAGAGCTTGAGGGAAAAGAGCAGCCCGGGATGACGGATTTATTCCGGCTCTCGGCGCGAAGAGAAAAACCGCAGGTTTGTCTCTTAAGCCCTTGGGCGAAATTATATGGTAAAGAGATTTAAAAAAGATGCACCAGTGTATTTTGACTACCGAGATGTCAAAACACTAGGTCGCTATGTCAACATGTACGGACAGATCGAGCCTATCGGCAAGACTGGGCTAAATGTCAAACAGCAAAAGCAACTAGCTACCGCTATCAAGCGCGCCCGTCACTTGGCTTTGCTACCATTTGTTGCGCACGGATAACGAGGAGGATTCTAGACTCTAGATACTTGAGACTAGAATAATTGCATGAGGAGCAAAGATTATGAAAACTTATCGTGATTTGATAGTTTGGCAGAAGGCCTATACTTTCACTATAGATTTGTACAAATCAACCGGTAGCTTTCCCAGGGAAGAACAGTATGGTTTGACTAGTCAGATACGTCGCGCTACTGTATCTATAACCTCAAATATTGCCGAGGGTTTTGGCAGGAGTGGCAATAGAGAAAAGGACCAGTTTTATGCCGTTGCTCATGGTTCTTTGTATGAGGTAGAAAGTCAACTCTTTATAGCAAAAGGTGTCGGATATATATCGGACGATGTCCATGCGAGTTTACTATCTCAACTCGAAGAAGTATCTAGACTTTTGCAAGGATTACGAAAGGCTAATAAGCAGAAAGGAACTGACTCTTCCAGCATCTAGAGTCTAGAGTCTAAAATCTATTATGTACCAACCGACTGACCTAAAAAAAGGCACCGTCATCCAGGTCGACGGAAAACCCTTCCGCGTTATCGACTATAACCAAAAAGTTATGGGCCGAGGCGGGAGCATCGTCAATGTAAAGATCAAAAACTTGATCGATGGTAGCGTCATACCAAAAACCTACAAAGGCGCGGAAAAGATCGAGCCGGCTGAGGTTAATAACCGTGAAGTCCAGTATCTCTACAACGACGATACGACGTACTACTTTATGGATCCGTCAACTTTTGAACAGTTTGAATTGAACGCTGATGTCGTTGATGAAGCCAAAAACTATTTGCGCGAAGGCGATATGCTCAATATGCAGCTATTTGACGGACGCATTATCAACGTCGAGTTGCCAAATAACCTATACCTAACTGTTACTTATGCCGAAGACGTCGTCAAAGGCGACACAACCAGCAGCGTTTTAAAGGATGCGACCCTGGAAACCGGACTGGTTGTCAAAGTTCCTTCGTTTATCAAAGTCGGCGACATTATAAAAGTCGACACTCGCGACGGTAGCTACATCGAGCGCAAGAAATAAGCACTAGTGCTATAATACGTATCAGTAATGAAGGTTTTTTTGAGTTGGTTAAAGAACGTTGTTCTCAGTAAGCGTTTTGCTTTGGTTTTAGTATCGCTGATAGTTACGATCGTCGTCGTTCAGCTAGTTTATCCGTATGATCGCACCCTGCCTTTTGCCTCGGTCGCAGGTACGGGCTTTGGTGGTAAAACCAAGCCAGAACTGGAGTCTAGGATCAACGACTTGTACCGTGAATCGCGGATAACTTTCCGTGTTGGAACGGTCGAAAAAGAACGGCTTTCTTTTGACAATCTAGGTGCGGCACCAGATACGGCAGCAATGGCATCAAAAGCTCTTGATTATCCATTGTGGCAGAGATTTTTACCTTTGAGCATCTTGTTTGCAAAGCCAAATTATGAAAAAGTTATCGTTGATTTCGACAGCGATAAACTAGAGCAGGTAGCAGCTAGCGAAGCCGCTATTCTTCATGTCGAGCCGATCAATGCGACGATTGCGATAGAAAACGAAAAGCCGACAGTCAAACAAGAATCGTCTGGCGCAAAAGTCGAAAGTGCTGCACTGCGCCAGTCGATCGCGGCTGCCGAGTATAGGCTAGGCGTTATAAATGTTGTCGACGTTATTTACGAAGCCACGCCGGCATCGCGCAAGTCAGAGGATGTCCAGGCTCTTGCTGCGCAGGCCGAGAGCGCGCTGGATGGTGATTTTACGATCGTTTTTGCAGGTCAATCTCTCGTAGTTGATCGCAAGACTCGTTCCGACTGGCTCTTGTTCACAGATAACGAAAGCGGCGGATTAACCGTTAGTTATAGCGCTGAAAAGATAAGCGAGTTTCTAAATACCAACATCGCTGCCAAAGTCGCCGTCGCAGCCGGTACGATAAAGGTAAAAACTGTCGATAGTGTCGAAGTCAGTCGCACGCCAGGCGGCAGCGGTAAGGCACTTGACGTTGCTAGAACGACCGAACAGGTCGGTAAAGCTCTAGTGTCAGACGCGCCACTGGCTACGACCGTGATCGCGGATGTTGCGCCTCGGGTGATTTACGACCGTTCCTATAGCAGTACTCACGCTGGATTAAACTCTTATCTAAATGATCTGGCTAGTGACGCCAATATAAAGGCGTCAGTTCATCAGATCGGCGGTAATAACTGGGGCGGTGAGGCCAAAGGTGATGTTTCTGACGTCGCAGCCAGTGCCTACAAACTCTATACCGCTGTTTACACCCTAGATCAGATCGATCAGGGCAAATTGACTATGAGCAGCTCCGTCAACGGCACCAATGTGTCTACCTGTTTGGAAAAGATGATAGTAGTTTCCGACAACGCCTGTGCCGAGGCGCTCCGTGACAAGTTCGGTGCTAAAAACATCAATCAATTTTTATATGATCGTGGCTACAGTCGCGGTACGACATTCATCGATGCCTCAGCGGTCAAGACAACGACAAATGACCTGATGAAGGTACTAATAGACATCCAGACCGCTTCAATCATCCAACCGAGCAGTCGCGATTATCTGCTGGGACTCATGAGACGTCAGGTCTACCGCAAGGGCGTGCCAGCTGGCGCGAGCGCAACTGTAGCGAATAAAGTCGGCTTTTTGTGGGATTATCTCAACGATGCGGCGATCGTCTATCATCCTAGGGGTACTTATGCCATAGCTATCATTACAAAGGGCCAATCTTGGGCAAAAATCGCCGAGATTACTCGCCAAGTCGAAAAGATCATGTATCCTTAGGGTTAGGAGATAGATTTTAGATTATGGATTTTAGGATTAGGTTAGATCAGGCGATGGCTAGGCGCGGGCTAGTCGAGACGCGGTCTCAGGCCGAGAGTTGGATTGGCCTCGGCCAAGTTTTTGTAAATGGCAAAGTTGCGGGCAAGTCCGGACAAAAGGTTTCGCCTAGCGACAAACTGGAGCTACGTGCCAAAGAGATATATGTTTCTCGAGCGGGTTTGAAACTAGCGAGTGTCGCGCGTAGTCTCGAAGTAGATTTTAAGGATAAATTAGTTTTAGATGTCGGTTCGAGTACCGGCGGATTCACCGATTATGCCTTGCAGCACGGTGCGAAAAAAGTCATCGCTGTAGATGTTGGTACTGAACAGTTACATCCGAAATTACGCAGTGATCCGCGGGTTGAGCTACATGAGAAAACAGACATCAGGGATGTTGGAGTTGGGAGCTCGGAGCTAGGAGTAGGTAAAAAGGTATTGTTGAAACAATTTCCCGATATTGTGGTTATCGACGTTAGCTTCATCAGTCTCCGCGAAGTTTTGCCCTCCATCTCCCAACTCCTATCTCCTAACTCCCAGGTCATTGCTATGGTCAAGCCTCAGTTCGAGGCGGGCAGAGCGCAACTCACGAAAACTGGAATTCTAAAAAACGATACCATTCGTCGCCAGGTGTTGAAAGATTTTGAGTTATGGAGCAAAAAGCATTTTAGTATCATCCACAAAGCTGACAGCGAAGTAGCCGGCAGTAAGGGCAATCGAGAACGGTTCTACCTGTTGAAGAGGCTTTACTAATAGTCAAAACTATGCTATAGTTTCTAGTGATGCCCTCACTCATGAGGTGGGGCCTAGTTGCCCGATCGGATGCGTTTACGCCCGACCGGGTGTTAATTAACAATCCGATTCATCAATTCCATAGCAAGACCTACAGGAAAGGCAGGTGAGACGCATGTTGCGTCCCATCCGAAAAGGACTAGCGACGCTCGGCGTCTCTGGTCTGATCGCCCTCTCGGCGT
>JBARQK010000084.1:0-2556 GCA_049643705.1 Saccharimonadaceae bacterium (SeqCode)
CCGATAGTTTGTCCAGCTATGAGTGCAAAGAATGTTCCCGCCCCTATCGCCGCAATGCTACTGGTTGCCGTATCGTTAGCTGCTGCAAATGGAGTCAACAACTGCCAAGCTAGGAGACTAACAGCTACGACCGCCAAGACGCGCACAACAGCCGTTGCGATACTGAGGTATGTTTCTGTCTGTCGTAGTTTCATGGCGCGGCTCTCGTCAGACTCGTTATCACTCCTTACGGCAATTGCCTGTGCAACCCGAATCATCGTTCTCGCTAGGAACCGACTCAGCCAATACGCGAAAACTAGCGCAAAAACGAGGATCAAAACAGAACGCAGCGGACTAGGCGTCAAAAACAACTCAAACAAACTATCGGACGAAGGTATTTGCATGTATTGCAACTATTGTATCAACTATGTACTTTGACGTAAAATTTGGTGTTGATTTTCGAGAAAATGCGCATTTATGAACAAAATGTACAAATCCAGGGCCCATCTCCTTGCATTAAACATAAGCGTATGGATATAATAACTAGTAAAGCAACACTAATCGGGGCAGTTACGGTCACAATCGGCCGATCATGACATGAAAATTTTAATGCTTGGGTGGGAGCTACCGCCGCACAACAGTGGTGGGTTAGGAGTAGCCTGTTATTATATGGCCAAGGCCTTGGCGCTTGAGGGCGTTGAGATTGACTTTGTTGTCCCCTATTCTGCTGATCATCCCGAAATTGATTTCATGAATATCCATCATGCGACAAAACTCGACCCATTACACAAAAACGGTTGGGCGGGTGCATATGATAGCAGTCAGCTCCAGGAAGTCTACGGCGATGAAGCTGACGATAACGAAGGCCTCACCAACATGCGTCAGGTCCAAAAACGTTATATTAAATATGTCGAGCGCATGGCCGCCAACGGCCACCGACCAGATGCTATCCATGCCCATGACTGGCTAACTATGGAGGCCGGTATCCGCGCAAAGGAGCTGACCGGCGCACCATTGATTGTTCACGTCCATGCAACTGAGTTCGACAGATCAGGACAATCCCAGGGCAACCAGCTGGTGCATGATATCGAGTATCAGGGTCTGATGATGGCCGATCGTATCTTTGCCGTTAGCCAAATTACCAAAAACATTATTGTACAGCGCTACGGGATACCTGCTGACAAGATCGAGGTCGTATATAATGCTATCGATGCCGCAAAACTCGGTGATTATGATTACGATCGACGTTCATATCGCTACCTAGAGGCACTAAAACTAGAGGGATATACCGTTATCTCGACAGTGACGCGTTTTACGGTTCAAAAAGGCCTGACGCATTTTCTTAAAGCTGCTGCTATCGCCCTGCACCGACATGAAAAATTGATGTTCCTACTGGCTGGTGATGGTGAACAGCGCGACGAGCTAGTCAAGCTAGCCGCCGACCTACGAATTTCCGATAAAATACTATTTACCGGTTTTGTCCGTGGCAAACAGTGGCGTGATTCTTACTCGGTCTCAGATATATTCGTCATGAGTTCTGTTAGCGAACCGTTCGGCCTGACTGCACTGGAGGCTGCCCACCACGATACAGCGCTGATCATCACCAAACAATCAGGTGTTAGTGAAGTGCTAGATAGTATTTATACCTATGATTTTTGGGATACCGAAAAGCTGGCCGGACAAATGGTTGAAATCGCAACTTCACCTGAACTACAGGCTGAGCTAAAGAGTAAAGTTAAAAATGAATATGCACGCATATCTTGGAATGATGTTGCCCGTCAATGTTTGAACTCATACCATGCCGTAAAGAATGGAGTCAATCATGAGTAAAAAAGGCGTAGTTATCTATCTACACGTACATCAACCGTGGCGCATACGTGAGTACGGCGTGTTCGACACCGGCTACAAGCACGATTATTTCGAAGCAGGCGATGCTGATGCCGACCGCGACAACGGACGCATCTTTCGCAAGGTTGCTGAAAAATCCTACATTCCGATGAACGCCCTACTCGAGAAAATGCTCAACGAACAGCCTGATTTTAAAGTTTCAATGAGTATCAGCGGTGTCTTTATCGAACAAGCCGAGCGCTATATGCCGGAAGTCCTAGAGAGCTTCAAACGCATCGTTGCAACCGGTCAAGTTGAACTAGTAGCCGAAACGTTCTATCACTCGCTAGCATTCTTTTACAGCCGCGAAGAGTTCGAACGCCAGGTTGAAATGCATCGTCAAAAAATCCGCGATGTCTTTGGCGTCGAGACTCAAGTTTTCCGCAACACCGAGCTTAGCTACAACAACGAGCTAGGTAAATGGGCCGACCAAGCAGGTTTCAAGGGAATTATGACCGAAGGTTGGGATCCGATCTTGCAGTGGCGCAGCCCGAACTTTGTCTATCAACCAGAAGGTACTGAAAATATCAGACTGCTACTGAAAAATTACCGCCTGAGCGACGACATAGCCTTTCGTTTTGGCAACAAGGCTTGGGTCGACTATCCTCTGAGCGCCGATAAGTACATCGAATGGCTCCGCTCTAGCCTAGATCAGACCCAGATCGTAAACCTATTCATGGACTACGAAAC
>JBARQK010000085.1:0-10369 GCA_049643705.1 Saccharimonadaceae bacterium (SeqCode)
GAGTTGTTCTGATTGCGAATATACCTGACCAGATCGGCTTGACTATCAATCTGCTGTCTAACGAGAGTTATCTCTAGCGAACGCTGAGCCCTAGCGATACCTTGATTCATAATTGACATCAAACCTATTGTCACCAAGCTGAAAATAACAAAGGCAAACATTACCTCGATAATCGTATCGCCACGATCTCGCACTAGCACTGCCCTCCGTTAATAAACTTTACGCCGCTACTATTTGACGCACCACCGAGTATTACAACTCCATTACGTCGGCCACCAGTTAGTCCGTTAGAGTTAATGCACACCGTCATTGACCT
Organism: Saccharimonadaceae bacterium (SeqCode); assembly: GCA_049643705.1. Classification (GTDB taxonomy): domain Bacteria; phylum Patescibacteriota; class Saccharimonadia; order Saccharimonadales; family Saccharimonadaceae; genus JBARQK01. The sequence continues at coordinate 317 of JBARQK010000085.1, forward strand.
AGAAGGATCAGCAGTGTCAAGAATATCACTTATAGCACGATCAGGAAGTGAAACACTGTAAGTACGGAGTAGTCCTGTGGTTGGCGATCTCACGATCAGCATGCTGAATTGTCTGGGTAATTCAGGAGTCGGCAATGTCTCGGCCATACCAGCCCCCCATTCGAGGTCATAGTCCTTAGTTTCAAGCTCTGACACGACCAAATTGGCATTTCTCAGGGCCTCTATCTCTGTCACGCCCGCCGTCGATTCGGTGATGTCGGCGGTTGCCAGAACAGTTTTGGAGATTAGCCCTTTCGAATCAGCCTTTGAGTATACGATCCTGCCGACTAGCGAGCAGTCGCTAGTACCGCGATCCTCATCAGCGCCACCAACAACCACACCGCCGGAGTTGCAAACAACACTATCGGCGCGTTGATCATTTTGCACGTTCAATACCAAATTAAGTTCACCCTGAAAATAGTCAACTAAAGAATTTGAAGCGTCGCGGTATCGCTGCTGATTAATCGACGCCATCGCTCCAACCATAATTCCTATCGATATCAAGCCGCTGATCGCGAGAAATAACATGGATTCTATAAGTGTAAAACCACCGTTCGTCGACTTAGTCATACTTAGTCTGATTATAGCACAAGCACTATAGGAAGAGTGACATACTAAACGCCATGTACCAAGATAAAATAGCCTCTCCAAACAACATCGATAGAACTGTCCCGACGATCAAGAAAGGACCAAATGGCACATGACTACGACGATTCATCTTTTTGACGACTAGCAACGGGAAGACGACGATACAGCCTATCAAATTTGCCAAAAAGAGTGCGATGAAGCCTAGGCGCCAATCTGCCAAAAAAAGCCCCAGGCCAAGCCCTAGCTTTACATCACCAAAACCGATCCATTTCCCTTTTGATGCCATATAGATTATCAGGTATATGCCGCTCATGATAAATACAGACATGGCTATGCTGACAAAGACATCCGAATTGAAGCTACTAGCTGCCCAGACGACAATCGCATAGACGAAGCCCAAAGCCGCATACAACATAGTTCCTAGAGCCGGCAATAAATACCACCTCAGATCATAGACAAACAGTATTGCCAAAACTACCGACGATACAAGCCATAGTGACAATAGAACTAATCCCCAATCACCCAGTTGATAATACGGCCAGAATGCGACTGACAAGCCAAAGACTGCGGCTAGGCCGACCTCTAATGATATCTCTGCGTAACCGATCGATTCGTGACAGTATCGACATTTACCTCTCAAAACGAACCAGCTAACAAGCGGTATCATGTCATACCACTTTAAACGCGCCTTACATGATAAGCAGACCGAACGATCATCGGCCATCCTTTTTCCGAGTAGTGGCTTTAGCCTATCGAGATCTCGATTGTTGACTCTTTCGCCACGATGTTTATCGTCACTAAGCTGCCTAGCTCTCAGGCGCCAGACCTGAGCACCTGCAAAGCTACCAAAAAAAGCACCTAATGCAGTCGATGCTATAATCCATTCGAAATTAACCATAATACTTATGATATCATCCACGGCTAAAAATAGAGACTCGATCTTTGTCGAGCCTCTATTGTAGACAAACTGTTTGTACGGTTTAGCTTTCCTGACAGAAAGGAGCTTTGCCGTTCTCGAGAAGAACTGTTGCAGCAACCTGACGTGAGCTGCCTTCCTCTAGGCTAACCGAGTCACCATCAACTGATCCACATTTCTTGCCGATGTACAGAAATATCTCATCCTGAGCTGGCGAGCTACTGGTCTCATCGTCGTCTCCGATAGTCAAGGTCGTACCACTAGGTAGGTCGATAGTTGTAGCGTCCGCAGAAGAATCAGAGTCAAGATAAGACGCAAGATCCCCTGCACTGTCTGGCGATGCCGCCCGGTTGTTACCCTGGTAGGTACTGACCGCTCCAATAACTTTTTGTAACTCTTCCTTGCGGGCGATGTCACGCTGGTTGCGCTGCAGTGCTGGCAAGGCAATAAATACCATCAAAAATATTAATGCTGCGATCGCCAATACTAGGACGACCTCAATAATCGTAAATCCTCTTTGTTTGATTTGTTGACGGGTCATTTAACTTGTTCCACCTTTCTAAATGATCTTATCGCTAGTGATTATATTAACTGACAGCACGGGCTTTGTCTATAGCTTAGTTTATGCCATTAACCAGGCTGTAGATCGGAAACAGGATAGCCCCAACCATACCGCCGGCTACGATCGCGAGTACCACCATCAATATCGGCTCGATTGCCGTCGATATCGCCTTTATCTCGGAATCCAATTCATCCTCATAAACTTGAGCGGTCTTGCCCATCATCTCATCGATCTTGCCTGACTGCTCACCGATGCTAATCATCTGAGGGACCATCGGCAATATATAATCTTCAGCCTGAAGGGATGAAGACAACGACTTGCCTCCTTTGACCTTTTCCGCTGCCCGACCGATACTCGCGGCGACAATAGTATTGTTGACGCCATCTGCCGTTATTCGTAGCATATCCAGCATCGCAACACCGGTACTGAGCAGTGTCTGACCGGTTCTAGTAAATCGTGCCATATACAGTTTACGAAACATCCCGCTAAACAATGGTGCATTAAGTTTTAGACTATCCTTAAATCTGATCCCATTTTCGGTCTTTAGATACTGAACAAAGAAATAACCTCCGGCCACGAGCACAAGCAACACTACCCACCAATAATTGATCATAAAGTTTGCAGCCCCGATCATGATCTCGGTCAAGAACGGTAATGATTTTTTCATATCTTTATAGAGCTTCTCAACCTGTGGGACTACCGTAAATAGCATAAATAGCATTACGCCCATTATCACGAATAGCACTATGCCCGGATAAACCATGGCGCCACGTATCTTGCTCATCATTGCGGCGTCCTTTTCTTGTTGTGCCGCGACACGCTGCAAAGCTTCATCAAGCGTTCCAGAGGCTTCACCAGCAGTGATAAGCGCTAAAAACGTACTATCGAATACCTCAGGATGCTTGCCAAACGACTCGGAAAGCTGTTTGCCACCCTCAACATCAGCGATAATCTCCTGGATAATGTTCTGCAAGCGTTTGTTTTGCGTTTGCTCCAAAACCGTTCTAATGCTCTGCGACAGAGGCAATCCAGCACCGATGAGCGTAGCTAGCTGACGGCTAAAGACAACTTTGTCCTTTGTCGTTATCCTGCCCTGAAGTTTCGCAAGCAACCCGCTGTCTTCGCTAACTTCCTTGATGTCCAAGGGAACAAATCCCTGTTCGATCAAGACTCTCGCAGCCGAAGATTCAGACTCCGCCTGAACTATAGATTTAACTATCTTGTTAGATGATTTATCTCTGGCCTCGTAATTGAATTTCTTCATTTATCCCCTCATTAGCCTCTCGAACTCTGTTAGATCAACCGCGTAGTTCCTGGCCTCATCGTAGGTTATCGTACCGCTCTGTACCAGACTGACCAATGTTCGATCCATCGTCTGCATGCCCTGGTCAGCACCGGTTTGGATGACGGCATCGAGCTGGTGACTTTTACCCTCGCGAATGATATTGCGGACGGCAGGATTGGCAATTAACACCTCTGCGGCAACGACACGGCCTCCACCGATAGCAGGGACAAGTCGCTGTGAACATATCGCCATCAGGATATTAGACAGCTGAGCGCGAATCTGTGGCTGCTGGTGAGGCGGGAAAACGTCAATCATACGATCAATTGACTGAGCAGCCGAGTTAGTATGCAGCGTAGCAAAGACTAGATGTCCCGTTTCGGCGATAGTGATCGCTGCCGAGATGGTTTCAAGATCGCGCATCTCACCGATCAAAACAACATCCGGGTCCTGACGCAAACTAGAACGGAGAGCTGCTGAAAATGAATAAGTATCATAGTGAACTTCTCTCTGTACGACCACAGATTTCTTGGACTTGTGAGTAAACTCGATAGGATCCTCAATCGTGATGATATGATGAGATCGCTCGGTGTTAATCTTGTCGACCAAAGCTGCCAGAGTTGTTGATTTGCCACTGCCAGTTGGGCCAGTAACTAGTACTAGGCCGCGAGGAAAATCGGCAAAATTATTGACGATTTGTGGCATTCCTAGCTCCATAGCGGACTTTATCTCGTTAGGAATCAAACGTAGCGCTGCTGCCAAATTACCACGCTCGTGGAAGGCATTAACACGAAAACGACCTAGCGTACCAAACGCGAAGCTAAAGTCGAACTCCTTGTCTTTCATCAATATCTGCTGTTGATCTTGGTCCAATATAGCAAAGACCAGCGATTCAACGGCAGGCATATCTAGAGCGGTATGGCCAGAAACAGGCACCAGACTACCATCCACTCTGAGCATTGGAGGTAAGCCAACCTGGATATGGAGGTCAGAGGCTCGTTTCTTGATAACCTCTTCTAGTAGTACTTCAATCCTTAACTCTTGACTCATTTTGCCCCCTTATTATGCTATGTCCGCTGCCACGCGATTTACTTCTTCTAATGTTGTTAGTCCCTGCAAAGCTTTCAGATATCCATCTTGACGCATCGTTATCATGCCTTGCTCAACCGCCTTGCGCTGGATCTCGGAACTGGTAGCGCGCTTTACTATCAGGTTCTGGATCTCTTCGTTAACATCCATAACTTCGTATAGACCTGCGCGACCAGAATAGCCTCGCGGCGTAGCCGGACTATCCTTGCCCTTAACTAGAGTATAAGCGCTTTGGCCAGCCAGAGGCAAGTCTTTGTAGCCAAGATCTTCAGAAACCCTAGCGACATCTTCCCTAGTCTGTGGTAATAGATGGCCGACAGTTGCTATGATATTCTGCGTTTCAATCGGTGAGGAGTTATATGCATCACGCTTTGGGGCAACTCGACGCACCAAACGCTGACCGATAATCGTGTTCACTGTACTAGCTATCAAAAACGGCTCTATACCCATATCGAGCAGCCTCGGCAAGACGCCGGCAGCCGAGTTAGTATGTAGAGTCGAGAGAACAAGGTGACCAGTCAGAGCTGATTGTACGGCCAGGTTAGCCGTTTCGGCGTCGCGAATCTCTCCGACCATGATAATATTCGGATCCTGACGCAGGATTGACCTCAGACCATTGGCAAACGTTAAGCCGACCTCCGGATTTACCTGAATCTGGTTGACGCCTTCCATCTTGTACTCAACGGGGTCCTCGAGCGTGACAATGTTAACTGAATCGTCTTTTACTTCTTTTATCAGGGCGTACAGACTGGTCGATTTGCCCGAGCCCGTTGGACCAGACGTAATAACCATACCGTTTGGACGAAGTATGCCCTTTCGGATAGCTCGCAGTGCCCGTCCGGCATAGCCCATGTCTTCCAGATCAAAAGTATTACCCGACTTGTCGAGTAGACGTATGACAACCTGTTCGCCCCACACGACTGGGCTGATCGCAATACGAAGATCGACTTCCTTGTTATTGACCTTCACGGTAAACTGACCGTCCTGCGGCACTCTATGTTCGTCAATCTTTAAGTTGGATAAAATCTTGATGCGGCTAACTAGGGCTGGCTCAATACTCTTTGGGAGCTGCATTATCTCTCTCAGCACACCATCAACACGACAGCGAATCTTTAGCGACTTTTCTAGCGGCTCAACGTGCACATCACTGGCGCGGGACTTGACTGCGTATTCGAGGATAGTGCTCAGCGCGCGGCTGATCGGCGAATCCTGAACAATTGTTTTAATGTCCCTATCATCCGCTTCTCTCTCCTCGTCCTGAGACACTTCAGCAGCTACACCAACACTCGACAGGTCAGTCTTGTACTGATCAAGTACGTGACGAACGCCCGACTCGGAGGCCATAAACACTTTGAGCGGTCGCTGAATGCGGTTTGCTAGATAGTCAACCGCTTGAACATTGTTGGCATCGATCATAGCCACCGCCAGACGGTTCTGAACCTCAGCCAGCGGCACGGCCATAAACCGCTCGGCTATGTCCGAAGGTAATAGCGACAGAATAGATTGATCAATAACACTATTGGTCAAATTGACATATGGAACACCCGACACATATGCAATAGCATGTGTCAGAAGCTCATCGTCAACAGTTCCCTCGGATGCTAGCACTGACAAGAGTGGCTTACCCGATTGAGCTGACACAATCTCCGCTTCATCTATTGCCGAACGCTCAACCAAACCCTCATCTACGAGTAGGGCTATCAGCTTTTCTTGTATCTCGCTGGTCATTAATGCCACAGGCTCACCGTCCTATTGGGCATCGCTACCGATTACAGTTTCAACGGTTGGATTGATCGAGTTGCTGTTAAAGACTGCTTCGTCGGGCTCGTCTACCTTACTTGTTATAGCATCAATCGTCTTCACTTTTTCGCCTTTTTGCGGCTTGGCAAGGCCGGGAATTGAGCTAGCCACAAAGAATGCTATCATCACAGACAAACTCGATATCAGGATAATCATCGCTATATCGGATTTTTTCATGGATTAACTACCTTCTCCCTTAGCTCTACCTTTGTCTCAGGCTCATAATAAGCATGCGCGTCGATGGTCATACTGTACTTTGTCTCGCCACGCTCTAAGTTCAAGGTCTCGAGATCAATTACTCGTATCGATCTCTCGAAACGCTTTAGTAGCTCTTTTAGGGCATTGGCATCGGCCGAGGAAACGACCAGCCTAAATGTTATCTTGCCGCTACTGCTCCTTGATTTACTATCTACGGGCTTGACGACCAAAGACTCGATATTGAGACCGTCGATACCGGTTACTAGCTTGTTCTGGAGCGACGCTCCCAGTGCGAGAGAGTTACGATCTGCTGGTAGTGCGTCGAGAATAACCTGCAGGGCGTTGTCGTCAGGCTTTGCCTTGACAGAGTTGAGCCCCGCGTTTACCTCTAGGGCACGGATATTGGATTTTAGATCATCCATAGCCTTGTTGCTCTCCTCGAGCTTTGATAAAGTCTTGTTTCTCTCGTCGACTACCTTTGTTCGATAAATCGACTGCTGGACCAAGAACCATGATAATACAGCGGCGAAGCCAACTACCACAGAAACACCAGCCACCCAAAAGAACATGGCCCTACCGGACTGCGCGATTTGCTGTCTCTTCCTCAAACCAACGTCTTTTAACTGCATTATTGCCCCTCCCCGCTAGGTGCATCGGTATCGTTAGCTCGCTGGCTAAAGAGACTATCCGGTACGCGTACCCTTGAATCAGTTACGTCTATCTTGCCTGTTGGCGAGATTATCCTAGCGTTAGTAATCTCGTTAGAGAATAGGTCTTTGTAGTACTTGAAGGACAGGCTAAACCTCAGTACTCTAGCTCCAGTGTTGTCTTCGCCATAACTAGTGTTGCTGATAAGTACTTCGTTAGTTAACGGGACCGTCTCTGTCTTGTCACCTTTTGAATACTCGAATTTTGTATTCAGAATAGTTTTCTTGAATACATCCGTCGCTGCATAGCCGTTTTTGGCAGATCCTTCGACTGATATTGTCTTGTCCTGCGGGTCATATGTAACACTGGACATCTTTACATCGTTGGGTTCCTGAGGGTTGATCGCTGTCAAAACATCAAAAAGCCGCGATGAGATGGATCGATTTTGATTAATGTCCGATATCTTTGCTAGTCGGTTCTGGATAGTTACAATTTTTGATATGTCCTCAACTTCGCTCAGTTTCTTGAATTCTTTGTTGATCGCATCGCTAGCCAATGTATCGCGAATCATCTGGGTGCCTAGGAAACTACCGAGTAGCAGAACGACGCCTACCGCTGCAACACCCACAAAGATAGCTATTGATATAACCGTGTTACGCAATCGCTGTGCGCGAATGAACTCTTGCTTTACGTCAGGTAAAAGGTTGATTTCAATCATTATTGATTCGTCCTTTTTGCTAGACCGATAACTGTCGCGAATTCGTTAGCAACGACAGAAAGCTTTTGTTGGTCGGCTTGCGAAACACGAACACCCTGCCAAGGATTAGCTATAACAGATCGAACGCCGGCTTTTGCGGTAATATAGTCATTAAAGCGAGGGATCGCCGCACTAAATCCAGAAAGTAACATGTTATTGACGGCAACATTTGGATATCGCGTCTGGAAAAATTTCACCGATTTGACGATTTCATTTACAAAACTATCTAAACTCGACTCAAGTGCATGTAACACCTGGCCCTCTAACCTGTCTGGAGCGAGTCCGAATTTCAATATGAACTGCCTGGCCTGGTCTTCCTGGACATTCAGATTCTGTACTGCGGCTTTGATAAACGAACTGAGGCCGGTTGGAATAGTCCTAACAAGCCGTGGTGAATCACCATAGGTCATAGCTAAATCTGTAGACATCTCGCCCATGTCGATCAACAACATCGCCTCTGTACTGCCTGCGGGCACTAGAGCGCGAACCATGGCTATCGGATCCGGTTCAGCAGCTATAACATTTAGACCAAAACTCTCGATGAACTCCAGTCTCTCCTCGGTGTAGGCTTTGGCGACACTAGTCAGTAGCACTTCTTGTTGGTTCTGAGCATGTAGTGACGGACCGAGCAGTGCCCAGTCTACCTTTGTCTCATCTATCGACATAGGTATATACTGATCAATCTGATACTTCATGGTTGAACGTAATTCCGCATCAGAGACTATCGGAACATCAACCACGGTAGTAAATGTTTTGTTAGATGGTAAACCGACAACAACATCCTTGGTCTTTATGCCACTCTGGCCTACGGCTGTCATAATCAACTCGCCGAGGCGTCTCTTTGACTCAGCCGAGTCGCTAGAAGTGATCTTGCTGTCAACTGGTACATAGGCGTGCGCGATCAGGCTCCATTCGCTACCAGACCTAGCTAACTGAACCACCCTTATAGCATTCGTACCTATATCGAGTGCGAAAAAGTCGCCCATCCCTTTTAGTAAACTCATATTGTCTCCTATTATACATAAGCAGTACGGCTAGAGGCAATACCAAAGTTATTAAAATCTCGGTGCAATGTCTCGCGTATGGATAGTACGTATCTCGCCCTGCGTACCATTGGTGGCATTTGCCCACATATAGGCATCGGCGCGAAGGTTGATTATTTCGGCTGGATCATTGAGTCTGTTGTCTTTCTCATCCCCCGTGCTACCTCTAGGTGCTTCAGCCCCAAAAGTTCGCCTCAGCTGCAGACTCGCCGCCACTACTGGACCGTTGATTATTAGCTGCCTATTACAGGTATCAATCTTTAGACCGGAATAATATTTATCAGGAGAAGTCTTTATCTCGTCACAGGTACTAACGGATCCCTCGGGAGCTATCAACCATGCATCAACCCTAGTAACAGAATCATCAATAATGATATCTTTAGCTATTATGATCAGTTGAGGCAAGCTACCAACGTTAACGTATGTCCCGCCACCATAATTGATATCGCCAGTTATAGTTACGGTGCTATCCTTGGCATCGATAACAATACTCCTTGTTGGGTTGCCAGAAACCGATAAATTGCCTGAAGCTTTAACGTAGCGGCCCGAGCTAGGCAAACTACCTACATCAACACTAGCGCCGGCTATGTTGGTAGACGTTGAATAAAGAAATCTGATGTCTCCGGCTATATCTGGGCTATTACCGACCGAGAAACCACCTTTTGGAGATGTGCTATTTGCAAACGACAACCTATCCACCTCAGGACCGATCGCACGACCTTCTATGCGCGCCAAGGCTGCAGCTGAAGCCGACTCGATATTTCCCGAAGCCATAATGGCATACTCTGCCCAGCTACCAAACACGCGGCTGCCAGATGATTTCCTGATGGAAGTTATAACGTCCTGGCTAGTTCCATTGCGGCCAACCGCCACATCACCACCCCAGAAATTAACACCAGGTATCTTGCCTATACGAACACATTTAACTTTTGTCTCTGGCGCGCGTATCAGTGTCATCACACCGGCTTCCAGGGTCAAGCTGGCGCAAATGAACATCGGTCGCCTAGACGCTCTACTGATATCCACCAGATAGTCATGACAGCCGTTAATAGATGGCGGGCTTCCTGACGGCAGGGCCCTGTCGGCACTGTCCGTTGTCTTGTGTACTATCCAATCCGGACTAGCGTATAC
>JBARQK010000086.1:0-6989 GCA_049643705.1 Saccharimonadaceae bacterium (SeqCode)
CACCAATGGGCCGATACCGGTATCTTTGAATTCACCGAGAGCTTTATCAACAAGTGGCTCTAGCAGAGCGAAGACCGTACGTTCTACACCGTCATCGAGGCCATAGATGCCTTCCAGCCTTCCGGACACATCAGTATGCCATATACCGTCACTTGGGCCGACACAGAGCGCGACCTGACCGCATGGCTAGGCAACAGTATGCAACACGAGGCGATGCGCTACATCTACGGACTAGAAGAGGAAGTCCTCAACAGCGACGACATGGATCTGATCTCTGACTGGCGCAAGCTCCAGACGTCTGATCACCCATACTACATGTGCACGAAATGGTTCAATGATGGTGACGTCCATGCCTACTTTAGTCCTTACAAATCACCATATGACGCGTTCCTCTACTTTATGAATGCCATGCGTGATATACGCTATCGATTGATTGCAAAGCGTTACGACGGGGATATCTAGTGTCTAGACCGGTGGTACTCAGCAATGGGGAGATGCACGTAGGTGTTAACTGTTTTGGGTTGGTCCATGATTTCTATTATCCTTATGTCGGCTACGAGAACCACTCTGCCGGCAAATCGCTACGTCATCGTGTCGGCATTTGGATCGATGGCAAGATATCCTGGCTCGACGACGGCACATGGAAACTAAGCTTTGACCATCCTCACAGCGCACTGATCGGCCACACTGTCGCCCGCAATGACGATATGGGAGTTGTTTTAGAATTTGACGACGCAGTTGACTCTGATATCAGTGCATTTATGCGTAACATACATATCGTTAACCATGCCAATGAAAAACGCGAGATACGCCTATTTATGCATCAGGCATTTGCGATCGGTGATTCACGTAGCAATACTGATACTGCGCAGTACATCCCCGACACGCACGCTATTCTGCATTATCGTGGCCGTAGGGCTTTTATGGTGGGCGGTGAGATAGTCGGTGGCGGGCAGTTCGATCAATATACGGTCGGGTTATTTGACATCGAAGGCTACGAAGGTTCACATCGTGATGCCGACGATGGCGAACTGAGCATGTCTAACGTCGAACATGGCCGTGTTGATTCAGTTATCCGCTTTACGCTAGAGATCGACGCCAACAGCTCAACCAGAGTTCATTACTGGATAGCGGCCGGAACTTCGGTTCGTCAGGCACTATTTGTCTTTAAGCGGATTCGTGATGATGGCGTAAATGAGCGTTTACATAAAACCGCTAGCCACTGGTACAAATGGCTCCGTCCTGCCCGAAAAGCAGCTGAGGGTATCGAGCCTCAGTACCGCGACGCATTTTTACGCAGTATTATGGTCATGGGCTCACATATCGACAAACACGGTGCCGTGATAGCCAGTACTGATTCAACTATGCTCAACTATGCTCGGGATAACTATTCGTACTGCTGGCCACGCGATGCCGCCTATGTGCTGTGGCCAATGATGCGGATCGGTTACAAAGACGAAGTAGTGAAATTCTTTGATTTTTGTCGACGTGTCATGCACCCTAGTGGCTATCTGATGCACAAATTCCGGGCTGATGGCGCGCTGGGTAGCAGTTGGCATCCATACAGCCAGCCAGATGGAACTATCGCACCACCGATCCAGGAAGACGAAACGGCGATAGTGGTGTTTTTGTTCGCGCAGTATTATAGCCTACACAAAGATAACCGGGTGTTGGCTGAATATTATGAGTCGATGATCAAGCCGATGGCTGATTTCATGAGTAGCTATATCGATAGCAAAACCGGTCTGCCAAAGCCTTCATATGAGATTTGGGAACAGCACTTTATGATATCAACCTATGCGACTTCTGTTGTCTATGCTTCCCTGCTGGCGGCAGCCGAGCTAGCAGAAGTGGCTCACGATTCAACAAGTTCAGTAAAATGGCGTTCAGCAGCCGATGATATATACCACGCTGCTCACACACAGCTCTACAGCGAATCTCGCAAAGCACTCTATAAAGGCATCCGTGTCAACGGCGAAGAACGTATCCCGGACGAAACTATCGACATGTCGAGTTTGTTTGGTGCGTTTATGTTCGGTTTGTTCCCAGTCGGCAGTAAAGAGCTAAATCAATCGTTCAAAACTGCTCTAAAAACTTTTGCGCCACCAAAGAAATCACCGGGACTACCACGTTACGAAGGTGATGCTTATTATCGAGACGATCCGAACTCACAAGGTAACTGGTGGTATGTGACCACTCTCTGGGCTGCACAATACGCTATCGAGAACGATCAGATCGACGATGCAAAGAACACTCTAGACTGGGTCCTAAAACAAATGAAACCGCTAGGATCATTAGCCGAGCAAGTAAATCCGGCTGACGGTAGCGATAAATCTGTCGTACCCCTAGCTTGGAGCCACGCCGAACTGGTCGCGACACTACTGGACTTAGCTGCAGGTAGCAAGAAAAAATGAGAGCGAGCATTAGAAAGTTAAAGAATATTCTACGACGAGCCACGCCTGGTCATTTAACTGCTGACTACAGGACAAGGCTAGCTTTCAATCGCTTTGTAAATCGCGTTGGTCTGGTATATTTTGGCTACGTCAACCAGCAGGACGACGAACATCGCTTGATCCGAGGTATTACTCTGTCGCCGACACATAGTGACAACCATTACTGCATCGGAACATACCAGGGATATGACGTCATGACAGCGCTGCGTAGCGACACGATCCATCCTCATGGCGCTGATCCAAAAAGCTATGATTGGGTGATCATGACTTTCGATTTTCATGCGCAGGTAGACCTACCCCGAATGTTTATCGGACACCATAGTTTTAATCAACTATTTTACACTCACCTATTATCGACCCATCCGTACATTCAGCAGCTCTACCTGCGCCACTACACGCAGGAGCATGACCTAGCGTTTACTAACGATTTCGTTGTATACACGCGCTCGACGTCGCTGCTAGAAGCCGAATCGATCCTGACGCCAGAAATAACACGCGGTATCGCGGCGCATTTCAAGAATATTATGATAGAGGTTGTCGATCATTCACTATACATATACGTTGAAAATCAACATCCAACAACCGAGCTGCTAGAGTCAATGCTGCGTAGCGGTCATTGGCTAGCTGATGCATTAGACGAGCGGATGGGAACAAAATAAAAAGAAGCCTTTTGCGGGCTCCTTTTTCGATTTGAGAGTTTTTAGCCTTTGCGGGCTTTGACTTCGTTGCGACCTAAGTTCTTTTTGGTCTCAACGTATTTTGCGTGCTTGCGCGCTACTGGATCGTATTTGTTTAGTTCTAGTTTGTCAGGTGTATTCTGAGTATTTTTGCGCGTAACATAAGTACGATGGCCAGTTAGCTGGCTGACTAATGCGATGATTTTGCGCTTTGTATTCGTCTTCTTTGCCATAGGGTCCTTGGATGGGATATGGATTTTGGATTATAGATTTTAGAATCACCAAAAAGGCATATCACTTTAAATTATATTGATAACTCGTGTGATTATAGCAGTAATCTGTGTTTATTTCAAGCGAAAACAGTTCTAGCACGGATGATTGAAATCTAACGATAGTTGGTAAATGATGTTGGGTAGTCGAGGTCCGATTTATTGATCGTGTCCATTACCGCCTGCAGGTCGTCTTTACTGCTACTAGTGACCCTGACTGCGTCGCCTTGGATTAGCGGCTTTACTTTTGGGTGAGCCTCCCGGATTAATTTTGCGAGAGCTTTTGCCTTGTCCTGGCTGAGACCTTCGATAAACGGCACGTCTTGCCAGGCGCGCATGTTTGATTCGTTAATTGGCTTAGACAGATCTAGAACCTTAGAGGTCATACCCCGCATGGCCAGTTTCTTGCGAAAGACATCGAGTACTTGTTCGATCTGCCACTCGTTGCTAGCGATCAGTTTTACGCCAGTTTTGTCGCCAAGCCATTCGATTGCTGCAGGCGTGCCCTTGAAATCATAACGACTACCGATCTCGCGCTCTGTCTGGTCAAATGCGTTATTCATCTCGGCTTTGTCAAATGTGGATACGATGTCAAAACTATAATTACTCATAAATACTCTCTTCTTCAATTATGGAGCCACGATCGGGATTCGAACCCGAGACCTCAATCTTACCATGATTGCGCTCTACCAACTGAGCTATCGCGGCATGTACTGCTGATCCATGCCGAGATCGTGTAGATGACCTACCAAGATGTCTCTCAGCCTTTTATTATTAAAGTATACTGTCAGTACGCCATACCGATTTTTCCTACGGTAGGTACCGATCGCACCTGATATTGTAACAGTTGTTTTGTAAAATTGCGACATATTAACACCGAGGTGGTCAATCCAGTGCTGTATGGCCACGTTCTCATTTGTGTCATTGAAAAGCTGCAAGCCAAATCGAAGTTGATCTCGAGGTACGCCGTATATGACTTCAAGGAATTTAATAAATGTAGATATAACGCCAGGATCTGTGTTGCCTAGTCTTACGGAGCTCGGATTTGCCTTGTTGCCTTCGCCCCAATAGAGACCAATTCCGAGACCGAAGAGTATATGATCTTGCTCGGTGAATATTTGCTTAACGGAAAATACGTCCCCATTCGGGTACAGTTTTGCATACCTAGCATCACTCCTGGTGCGCCTAGGTATGCGATACTTCCGCATCCAGTAGTCAACCCGATTTAGTGAACATTCAAAATGAACAGCTATCTCCTGCATCGACATCATACCTTGGAGGTACAGCATTTCTAGACTCTGTTTCGAGATGTTAGTAGAGCTTTGCTTTGTCACAATAACAGTATACTACATTATGCTTATGCTCACGACAACCAAATAATGACTGTTGGTACGAGCATTCCCGCAAACTGGTGGATTTGCCAAATCTTATCACATCTGACAGTTCAACCTTTACGGTCAGCTTTTTTCGAACAATGGTTAAGTCCGATATGGTTATTCTCAGGTCGCACATCATATAAAGATAGCTTCGTTCAATTGTCATGTAGGGCAACTATACTAGCGGAAACTACCAAACTAAAGTGTGAGCGATTTGATAGTTTCTAGTACGAATCGGAGTCGTACGTGTAGGTTTTCTCAGATACAAAAGGCTTGTCATCACGAATATGATCGATGGTTTCTTCAATGATGCCAAATCGATTTGGTTTTGTGTGGTATTCGTCTGGTGTCATCCAGTAGTTTGCGTGGCTTTCGGTTTCTGCTATCAGATCGCCTTTTGGGTTCGTACAATGTATCAGGCATAGATATTTATCCTCCAACATAATTCCGTCAGCATCGTAGTCGAGTTTGTGAAAGAAGCCAACGACACGCGTGTCGGCAGTTAGACCGGTCTCTTCCATCAATTCCCTAGCCCCGGCCTCCGTCATTGTTTCACCCCATCTTATCTTTCCCGTCGGAAATCCCCAGTAGCCATAATACGGTTGCTTGCGACGTTCCTGAAATACAAACCTACCGTCGCCTCGTTCAATCGCTAGATCGACTGTAAGTTTTGGTTGTTTCTCGATGACGAAACCATCAGTGTCCATGTTATTGGCATATTCCTTGCCGGTCCGAGTGAGACGGTACCTGCCGTATTCCATTTTGATATGCTCAACCAACCCCGCGCTTATCAGCTGCTTTATATGATAATTTGCGTGATCGCTCGTTAGTTTTGAAGATTTCATCAGTTCAGCAAAGTTCTTGCCCTCGCCCATCAATAGCTCCCGAAGAATTCTCATCTGAGCGTCGTGTGCATCGGCCGTGTATAGATTTGTTCCTGGCATTGTCTTTAGTATATCCTTTATTATTATATACCGTGCTTAGTGCCCGTGTTTTTGAGTACATTCTTCGATGCTGCGAAGTACTCATCAACAAGACTCATATCTAACGGACGATTACCGGCAGTATTTATGGGATGAAGTCGACCCTCTGCGTCCCATGAGATATCTGGGTATTTTGCAACAATATTCGGCATAGACTCACGTATAGTAATCCCATCCAAACCACCGGCGATAGCGATACCCGTACCGTCTAGATATTTCGACGAATATGCTTCGTCTACAAATGGTTCGAGCGACTCGGGGTCCATCCTAATCCCCCTACCTTCAGATGAATCAAAGAGAATGTAATCAAGTGCAGCTGCATATGCTCCAAGTTTATCTGCCGCGACTTTTGGACCTAATAAATTCATGGCGTTCCCGTGACACTGTAGCATTAACATAAGGTCTGGTCTGGCAGATTTTATATCATCCAGGAATCTCAGCATGTTGCCGTCTGTTTCCCAGGGTAGCATATCAAACTGCAGGCCGTTTAAATATTGCCCACGCTCAAATATTCGCTTAACGAACTCGGTCCGATAATCAGAGTCTTGAACATGGTCTATATCTAGATAGACCTGTGCGATACATGCAGTATTGCCTAGAAACGCGCTAGGAGTGCAATTGTCTCGAAATGATCCTTCTCCCACCGGATACCACTCTGGTCCGTATTTGTTTTCGACGTCTAGGTACTGCGTTTTATGGACTGCTTTTATGCCGTGGAATAACCGACGGTTTTCTTCCGGAAGGCCGTTCTGAGCAAATAGATTCTCAATCTGTTTCTGTTGGTCCTTACCTACGACTCCACTGACTCCAATATATGGCTTTGGTCTTTCTGTCATATGCCTCCTTTTTTTGATGACATATGGAGAATAACCTATGAGACGCCTCAACTTCTAGTGAAGTTGAGTTCTGTAATTTTACACAATTGAAGTAGGACATCGGCTATCGCCTCCTCTGCTCCTTCGCTAAAGAAAATACCTACGGTGCTTTCTTTAGCTTCACTCGCTCCGCCGGTGAAGCCGCACGAAACTTTGTATGAACTTGTTCTATACAAAGTGAGAAGGTGGAAGAGCGAAGTGATAGCTACGGAGTTTTGTCTGTGACAAAACGCTCCGTAGGTTAAGAGGTCGCACTCGAATACCAAAGTAAAAAGCTACTCACGAGGAGCAGCTTTTTACTTTGGTGCTGGAAGTAGGACTCGAACCTACGAAGCCGAAAGGCGGGAGATTTACAG
>JBARQK010000087.1:0-6166 GCA_049643705.1 Saccharimonadaceae bacterium (SeqCode)
TAGTCGGCCTCGTTGCCGGTGATAGTGCTAGGACTCAGTATTTTCCGCTCAAAGGTAGCAATCCTCATTTGGAACGTTTGCTCCAGCACGTCAACTCGTCGACAACGCTACAATCTGCCCCGAGCAATTTGTTAAGTCAACTGGAATATATAGCCCGCACTATGCGACGACGCATGATGCTGATAGTTATTAGTGATGATATTGAATTGACGGATCAGTACGAACAAGTATTGCGCCGATTGCGCGCTCAACACGAAGTCATGTGGCTATCGATAGGTGACGCATCGGGTCTAGATGCCAGTCATGAGTTTCATGACATCGATGATATTGCCTTGTTGCCACATTTTGTCAGGGCAGACAAAAAGCTAAAAAGAGCATACGAGAGTAACGAGACACAGCAACTATCGAATAATCAGCGCAGGCTAGAGCGGCTCGGAATTGTTGGTCAGCGAATCGTCGGCGATAGCGATGTAGTTAGTGGCTTGTTTCGACTACTAGAGAGGCAGAAGCATGCAAGGCGACGTTGATCTAAGGCCGGTTTTTGAATTTTCGCTGCTGTGGTTGATACTCGGCTGCGTCTTGGTAGTGATAGTTATCGGATGGCTAGTGTTTGTTATATTTATTACGCGTAAGCGTGTCCAAAAAACGATAAATACTCTACCGCAATTGCCATACGTTGCACCAGACATCAGCCTATTGAAACAAAAGTACCTAGCGCTGATCGATGATGTCGAGAAAAAGTACGCGTCGCACGAATATACAAAACGTTTGGCGCATCAATCTCTCAGTACTCTGCTTCGTTTCTTTGTCTACGAGGCGCAGAACCACCGTGTCGACGTTATGACGCTAAGTGACCTGCGCAAGACGAGATATCTGACGTTAGCCAAAGCAATCGAAGGTCTATACATTCCAGAGTTTCGTAGACACGAACAGGGTGACGTTGCTGCCGCGGCTAGTTCCGCTAGAGAGATGGTAAGCTCGTGGCAATAATATTGATCTACTGGTGGCTACCCTTGGTGCTATCTGTCGCGTTAATGGTGGCGTTTATAGTTGCTCGTAAGAAACAAAAAAAACCTAGTCAAAAGCATTCGTTGCCGGTCGCGCACATGCAAAGGTTGATTCGTTTGCCGGAGTACGGCGCTACCATGGGCCGACTGAGATTGTTTACTCGTATCGGACTCGCGTTCTCTGCTATTGCTCTGCTCAGCGGTTTGGTCCTGGCTGGTCGTTACGCTACGATCACTGTTATCGAACCAGAAACAAAGAGTCGTGACATCATGCTCTGCCTAGACGTTTCGGGATCGATGGTATCCGTCGACAAAGAAATCGTTAAAAAATTTAGCGAACTAGCCAAGGGTTTTGATGGAGAGAGGTTGGGGTTGACGGTATTCGACGGTATGGCAGCGACAGTCTTTCCATTAACTAATGACTACAGCTATATTAGCGAAAAATTAAAGGAAGCCGAGCAGAGTTTTGACAGGTATGACTATGATTTGGTTGCTGGGACATATGGAGAGAACGGATCTTCGATCATCGGCGACGGACTGGCGTCATGCGTTTCGCGATTTGATCGTTTAGATAGCAAGCGATCTCGATCTGTTATATTAGCTACCGATAATTATCTAGCGGGTAACCCGATCGTTACGTTGGCCGAGGCGGCAGCCTTTGCCAAATCAAAACAAGTCCGAGTCTACGGCATCAATCCCGCCGACTATAGCTCGAGCTACTATGTCGACAAGACTGCGAAGGAGTTTCACGATCAGGTTCTATCAACTGGCGGGGATTATTATAAGCTCGATGATAGATCGTCTGTTGATTCGATAATATCAAAGATCGGTGAGCAAGAAGCGACAAGGTTCAAAGGCTCGCCGCAGATCGTAACAACCGATCAGCCAGCCGTGTTCATTATCCTAGCGCTCGTCGCTTCTAGTTTCTTGATATTTACCGCCTGGAGGTTCAGATTATGATGTTAATCCCGATATTTGATTGGTGGTTGATCGCAATTTTGTTCGTCGTGCCGTTGGGGGCAGTGATCTTTCGACTCGTCGTGTCGTTTGGGAGTAAGCGCGAGCGTAACGCTTGGATCAGACGGCTAGCGATCCTAGTACTGGTACTCGTTATGGCGTTACGTCCTAGTATGCCGGGAGCCTCGAGGGCCCAAGGCAATAATCTGCTCGACGTATATTTTATTGTTGATACTACGATAAGCATTAAGGCTGAGGATTATAACGGCACAAAACAGCGCATTGAAGGTATCAGGCAGGATGTCAAAGATATCGCTGCGAAACTAGCTGGCGCTCGCTTTAGCCTGATATCTTTCAACAATTCGACCGTTCAGGAGCTACCGCTAACGAGCGATGCTTCTGCTATAGGTGCAATGGTTGATACCATTCAGACAGCTAGTACGTGGTCAGCTAACGGTAGCTCGATCGATGCTCCCGTGGACAAGACAAAGAGCGAGTTAGAGCGCATACGCAAAGACAACCCGCAACGAGGCCGCGTCGTATTCTATATGGGCGACGGTGAACAAACGGCGCGGAGTACCCCAAAATCATTCGATGTACTGAGGGGTTTGATATCTGGCGGTGCAGTCCTCGGCTACGGCTCGTCGGCTGGAGGTCGCATGCTCGAGGATCCAATCTACGGTAGTGAGCAGCAGAAATACATGCGAGTCTATGATGATTCTGGCAAACAGATCGAGGCCGTATCAAGGATGGATGAGCGCAATTTGAATGCTATAGCCTCGCAAATGGGAGTAAAATACACTCATCGTACTCAGCCAGGTGATGTAGACGCCCTTGTGGAGGGAATTGATATCAGCCGAATTATCGCAGGTAGTAGCGAAATAGATGCCTACGAGGATTATTATTGGGTACTGGCTCCAGGCTTT
Organism: Saccharimonadaceae bacterium (SeqCode); assembly: GCA_049643705.1. Taxonomy (GTDB): domain Bacteria; phylum Patescibacteriota; class Saccharimonadia; order Saccharimonadales; family Saccharimonadaceae; genus JBARQK01. Next base: position 2,891 of record JBARQK010000087.1, read on the forward strand.
ATCGCTCTCGTTGCTTGGGACTCGTGGCGGCTTTATGCAACCAGTAAACAACTACGCATTCTTCGCAAAAAGGAGCAGGCATAATGATTCAGAAGCGCCTACTCGATTTGTCAAAATTGGACTTTGAGAAAAATAGACTAGCGAAACGCAGGAAACTATTACTGTTTTCGCTACCTATAGTGGTTATTGCTCTACTGTTCTCATTAAAGTTTTTATCAATTGCCGTTTGCGCAGGGTTTAGTGCTGATAGTTTCAAAAAAGGTCAGTACACGGCGAGCAGTGATTGGTTAAATCCGCTACTCTTTCTCAATGTCTTCGAACCATACAAAGTGCATCATAACAAAGGCAATGCACTCTATAAATTAGGTAAGTTCGAGGAAGCCGAAGCCCAATATCGGCGCGCGCTAGAAACTGTTCCCGTCGACGGCGAGTGCGCCGTACGAGTTAACCTTGCGCTCAGTCTAGAGGCGCAGGCTGATACAAAGGCTTCTAACAAGGATTTTGACGCCGCTGTGATCCTGTACGACAAAGTCAAAGCAGTCATCAATGATAGTCAACAAAACTGTAACGTTCAACTAAACAAACCACCTCAGGACAAAGATCAGACCGGTGAGTCCGAGACAGAAGATGAGAAAAAGACAAAAGAAAGTGCGAAAAAGGCTCTCGAACGTATAAACGAGCGTATTAAACAAAAATCAGCCGAAGCAAAAAAGGACCGTAATGGTGACGGCGACGAAAAAAGCGAGAAAGAAAAGAGCGATGAACAAAAGGATAACAACGAACCATCCGAGGACCAGATGAAAAAACTAGAAGAGCAGAACGCCGAGTCGCAAAAACAACGAATGAAAGAAAAACAGTCCAATCGTGATCATGAGGACTACCAAAAAGCGCCGCGTGACTATGACGTCGATTCTTGGTAGGACTAGAAAAGTCATCGAAATCTAATGGCCCGGGGATTTCCCGGGCCATTCCAGATCGTTTCTACCAGGTCCTGACGACGAGTCCGTTATAGATGAGCGCTCCGCACCAGTCGCCCCAATTGATCTCGAGGATGATAATGGGCGGTGCGGTGATCAGGTTACCGAGACCCCTGGCAATCCTTTTTGCGAGAAGATCCCGGAATTCTTCTCGTCGATCCAGGGCAAGCTTTTCGGTGAATTCGACACGGAAATGGACACCTGCCGGATTGATGTCGAACTGACCGTGCTCGATGAAGGATATTTGAGTGTCGGCTGTTGTAATTTGCTCGTCTAGGTCGAACTTAACGATGTTGACAGGCAGCCGGCAACAGAACTCATACAGTTCATTGCCGAAAGTCCCCGGTTTCCATGATGGCGCATACTCACTCGTGTGGATAACTGTTATATAAGGCATTGAGCCTCCTTGTTGTGCGCGGAGGTTTTCTCCGATATCCCGATCTGGAATGAGGTAAACTATAGCACTTTTTTGGTTGACAAAAAAGCATAGGCGTGTTAATATATAGATATATAATTAGGAAAACAAAAATGGCAGAAGAAAAAGAACTAGAATTCAACGAAGAACATCAAAATCTGGACGACCAGGACATGCTACGTGCCGTCCTGCACTCAGTACAGGGTATCAGTCCGATTTCTTCGGCGCCTCTACTTGAGGTAGACTTTGATTCTGTTGAGGAGTAGGACTGTCTGCGATCGTTGACCTGGACCGTGATAGTACGAACAGACCCATAGCCCAGAGAACTATGGAAGCTACGAACAGAGTAGAATTGATCTGAGCGGCCGTCGCTCCATCTGATGATGAAAAGGCCGCGGCCATAAGGGAGACAGGCAACCAGTACGGCGCAGCAACGGTCATAACAGCTCCGATAATGACGTATACCCAGGCTACGACTTTGTAAAGTCTGTAGGTGGCTTTCGGATTCACCAAAAGAGCAATAGCAATGATAGCTTGAATCGCGATGGTACCACCCGCGATTAGATAATCTTCTGCAGGATTGGCTACTTTTTCTATCGTCAAGACACCATAGACCAGATGAGAGATCTGCAGCATCGATACAACAATTAGTCCGATCGCAATTGACCGTAGACCTCGGACATTGATCGGTTCTGCGGGTAAGGTTTCTTCGATGATATGTTTTATCTGAGAAGGTTGATTTATCGAGTTAGCTGGCTGGTCCAGTTGGTTGACTGTATCGTTTATTTGCGGTTGTTCCATGGGCATGATTATAGCAGGCCTGTGAGTTGCTCTCTGTTATAATTAGTCCAGATGGAGACACCAGCAACTATTATCCATGACGTTATCCGTGAGGCTTTTGGCCTCGATGTTGCTGTTGTGCTGACGCGGCCAAATCCAGAGTTTGGTGATTATGCGACCAATGTTGCTCTGCAACTAGCAAAGCCTTTAGCTATAAATCCGCGCGAGGTTGCCGAAACGATCGCAGGCAGTTTGCGCGAAAAGGGTATATTTAGCGAAGTGTCTGTCGCAGGACCTGGATTTATAAACTTGCGCCTGGAGGCTCGTTCGCTAGCGGATAGCCTGCAATATCGTTGGTCTGATGGATACGGCAGTAACGACTCGGGCGCAGGCAGGACTGTCGTTGTCGAGTATCCTAGTCCAAACATGGCAAAACCCTACAGCGTCGGTCATCTGCGTCCTGGCAATCAAGGTTGGGCGGCAAGGCGTCTTATGGAAGAGACCGGTTGGCAGGTTATCACCGATAATCACCTCGGCGATTATGGCGCACCGTTTGGCATATGGGTAGTTGGATTTTCAAAGTTCAGCAGTGACGAAGCCTTGTCGCGTGACGGCGTTTACGAGCTAGGTCGTGTATATATCGAGACGAAAAAGGCCCTAAAGGACGAGTCCGAACGCGGTGAATCGATTCTGGCCGACGAAGTTCAGCAGTGGCTGCTAAAGCTCGAGGCCGGTGACGAAGAAGCCGTGAACTACTCGCGACGCTTTAACGATATATCGCTCGGCCATATCCATAATGTCATGGAGCGTCTGAGGATTAGCACTGATTACGAATACGGTGAAGCGTTTTTCGCGCCAAGAGGCAAGGAGGCAGTTCAAAAATTGCTCGCGGATGGCGTCGCGATTCAAAACGATGACGGCTCGATCATCGTGCCTCTCGACGGTTTCGACGTGCCGCTGCTGGTTCAGAAATCAAACGGTACGGCGCTTTATGCGACGACAGACCTAGCGACGATCCTTTTCCGCGAGGAAAACTGGCATCCTGACAAAGTTATTTATGCGGTTGGGGCAGAACAGCAGTTTTATTTTGCGCAGTTATTTGCC
>JBARQK010000088.1:0-2178 GCA_049643705.1 Saccharimonadaceae bacterium (SeqCode)
TCACGAACGCCGAGCTTTAACGTCTCTTCGCGGACACGCGTCATGAGGAAGATATTGTAGTCGATCCCTAGCGCGACCAAGAAAACAAAACCAAACAGCACGACTGACGGATCAGATCCAGGAAAGCCCCATACGTTGTTAAATAACAACGCCGATATTCCCAGTGTTGCCCCAAACGATATAACTGTCGTCACTAGCAATATTAACGGCGCAACGATGGAACGTAATAACAATATCAGGATCAAGGTGATGGCCCCTAAAATCAATGGTATCAGGACCGTTCGGTCGTGAATGGAGGCCTGATTTGTATCATATTGAACAGCCGTAACGCCACCGATCAACGATCCGGTCGCAACACTGCCAACCGACGAACGCAACCTTACTACAGTTTCGCGCGCATCGAGAGTGTCAGCTGCATCAGTTAACGTAGCCTGCAACAAAATTTTCTCATTGATGATTATCGGCGATGCATTCTCGAACGGATAATTATCGGTCCTTGCCATTAGGGCACGACGAAGCTCGGCTGCATAATCACCGACCGGCATAAAACCAGATGGCGAACCAACTGCCGCTACAACAACCGAGTCAACTCCGCTGTCGTTATCGAGAACATCGACTACTATTTCTAGATCATCAACATCGGCTAACACGTAAGCCGGCGAGCCTGAGCCACTCGGGAAATGCCTGTCGAGCATCTTTTGACCCTCACGAGCCTCCGAATATCCTAGGACAAAGTCACTCTGCGAAACGCCATCAGCTTTCAGTTGGAAAAAGCCGACACAGGCGATGGCCAGGACTACAGAAGTTACCACCCAAATCCGACGCGGGTATTTACCAACAAACTCTCCAACCTTGGACCACGCGGGATGTTGGGTTGACAGGCTCAGCGCCGCGCTACCAGTCTCGACATAACGAGGTTGACGAGGCCAGAATGCGGCTCGACCAAAAGGCAGCAATAGTGCTGGCAGAAGTGTTAGCGCCGTCGCAATGGCAAAGCCTATGCCGATACCGCCGACCGGGCCTAATGCTTTATTTGAACCGAGATCTGAGAGTAACAGCATCATTAAACCAACCGTCACTGTAGCACCAGCCGCGACGATCGGCTCAACCGAGGCCCTTAGCGACGCAAGTGTCGCTGCCCAGGCGGATTTATGTCTAGTCAATTCTTCACGGTAGCGCGATATATACAACAGCGAGTAATCGGTCGCGGCGCCGATAACAAGAATAAATAATATACCCTGCACCTGACCATTGAGCTGCAATATACCAGCTCTAGCCATATACCAGATAACGAGTATCGAGGCAGCCAAGGCGGTTACAGACCCCATCAAAACTAGGATCGGCAGTAACGGCGAGCGGTAAACAATCAGTAATATAACAAACACCACAGCCAAAGCAACTAATAGCAACGTCGCGTCGATACCGCCAAATGCCACCTGCAGATCACGAGCGAATGACGCCGGACCGGTTAGTTTCCAGGCCACCAAGTCGCGCCCTTCTAGTTCGGTTCTTAGAGCAGGTATTATTTTCTTGAAGTCACCATCACTATTTAGCGGGACCAAGATGTAAGCAGCCTTCTGGTCTTCGGCGACAACCGGCGGAGATATACCATCGGCCACACCATCGATGGACGATAGCGGCTCACCTATAGACTCAATCGCTTTGATCTGCTCAAAATCTAGCGTGCCCTTGTCACTCTCGAAAACTATAATTAACGGTATTATCTTGTTGTCACGAAAATCAGCCAGTTTCTTGCTGACCACTGCTGACTCGGAGTTCTGCGGCAGGAAAGTCGTTAGGTCGGTACTGGATACCTCGCTTATCTTGCCGAAAAATGGCCCGCCGAGACCGGCCAGCGCCATCCATATCGCGATTAAAACTGACGGTATTAAAACCCTCAGCCATTTCGGCGGAATCGATCTATTGTCTGGTTTATTCCCTGTCATATAGACTTATTATAGCCGATGACGCACTGAATAATCTCAAAAGATAAGCGTCATAGTAACGACAAATCCAGCAAACAAATTAAGCCAGATAAACCTTCGCCACGCCAGGTTAGTCTGTCCCGAGCCTTCATCAATGACATTCACAAACGGCGCGCAGTTGGCAACATATAGTAGACCTACCGCCGCTACCGCAAATACCGCCTCGCCCTGCAATGAAACGATAACACTAGCC
>JBARQK010000089.1:0-3245 GCA_049643705.1 Saccharimonadaceae bacterium (SeqCode)
TGGAGCGTACACGCCCCTTCTCGAAAGACGGAGCTTCTCGAAGCTGAACGCGCCAAGGACGAAGTTCGCGATATCTGGACTCGTATGATTGGCTCAGAGATTCGCTACACCCAAATAGGGTACTGGCTGAGGGGTGCACTATACGGCTACAAGACGCAGCGCATTGAGACGAAAAATGGCAAACGCACCGTGCTTGTACCTAATGGCGATGAAGCACTCATTATTCGTAGAATGTACGAGCTGCGTGCTGCAGGTATACGTAGCGACGACCAAATAGCTGACGAGATGAATAGACTCGGGTTTCAAACTCCAGTAAAAATACGCCGCGATAAGATCGACCGAACAAAGATTATTGGACGCTCTGGCGGTAAACCAATGACTGGAAAGTTACTTCGTACTTACGTTGCTAAAACTCTTTATGCTGGCGTTAACACTGAAAAATGGACAGGCGGGCAGCCAGTAAAGTGTAGGTTTGATGGGCTTGTTTCCGTAGAACTCTACAATAAAGCAAATCGCGGTAAAATCCAGATAACGCTTGACCCGAACGATCCTGACCACCCGAAAGTAGGTGCAGTTCCCAAGCAAGAGAAGTTCGCCAAGAAAAATGTGTATAACGGCGAGTTTCCATACCGCAAGGTTTTAGTATGCCCTGAGTGCAGGAACACATTACTTGGTAGCGCTTCTAAAGGCAGGTTGGGTAAATATTACCCCGCTTATCATTGCAGCCATCATGGGCACTATTATCGGGTACGTAAAGATGAGTTCGAGGATAAGATTATGAAATTCGTAGAACGCGTCACAATAAGCCCAGAGCGCTTTGACGAGGTTGCCGCAGCCATTATGCAAGTGTGGGAGCAACGCCAGGCTCGAGTTCAGGACGACACGCTATTGCGCAGTAAAAAGCGCGAGGAGTACGAGGCTGAGATACGCACCATCGTCGACAAAATGAAGATTGTCAGTTCGCCGACAGCACTTAAATTTATGGAGGAGGATATAGCAAAGCTAGAACAACAAATTATCGATCTCGAGACTCGTGATGACGAGATAGAATCTAAGGAAGGAGTAGACATGGCAAAAATATTGACATATCTCAGATACTTTGTGGAGCACATGAAAGACCTACTAGTTGACCACTGTAATCCAATTTTACGCGCTCGATATTTCGGGATAATTTTCGATAAGGTTCCAAGTTTGGCAGATATTGATTGTGGAACCTCTGAAATAGAAAAAATCCCAGGGGTCAACGAACTTTTTAAGCTCGCTCACTCCAAGGATATTTCATTGGTGCGGATGAAAGGACTTGAACCTTCACGCCTTGCGGCACTAGCTCCTAAGGCTAGCGTGTCTACCAATTCCACCACATCCGCATGTAATGTATTATAACTGAAACTATTTCGATTGTAAGGAGCTAGTGGCCTGGCACTATGTCACCCATTGATTGCCATGCAATCACGGTCGACCCCGCCTCAGTCGGTGAGGATAAACCTCATCCGGCTTCCGGCCTTGCGAACTACCGCCGGTAGTTCTCACCTAAGGCTAGCGTGTCTACGAATTTCACCACATCCGCATGTGTAGATCGATTGTAGCAAAACTCGCATGAAAAATAAAGTGAAAGCTTGAGCTGCTTATGGTATTATTGTAACCAGGAAAACTAGGAGGAAATCTTTAGATAATGGGAAAAGTTGCCGCGTATCTACAACAGCACATTTGGGGTGAAGTCTCGACCCGGCCGCAAGTCTTGGATGCGCTCAGCCGCGATGGTAGTTTACTGCACATCAAACCCGATCTGGCTGTTTATCCTAGGACAACCAACGATGTTCGCAAAGTAGCTCGTTTTGCATGGCAATTGGCCGAAAAGGGTCACATCATGCCGATAACTGTCCGTGGTGCTGGTACTGATCAAACAGGTGGCGCTATCGGCAAGGGCGTATCGCTAGTCACTACCAGGCACCTGAATCGAATATTTGAGCTAGATGCCAAACAAAAACTCATCCGTGTTCAGCCAGGTGTAGGTCTGGGCAACCTAAAGGATGCGCTATTGTTGCATGGCCTGGGTATTCCCAGTGTCATAACCGACGAACCTATCGGCACGATAGGTGGTGCGATCGCATCAGGTGCAATGACATTAGGGTCATCGAAATCAGGCGACGCTTTGGACACAATCGACAAATTGGAAGTGGTCTTGGCCAGTGGTGATGTTATCCAGACGGGTCGCATATCAAAGCGCGAGCTCAATCGTCGCAAAGGCATGCAGGGTTTTGAGGGCGAAGTATATAGAGGTATCGATGCTCTGATCGAGGACAACCAGGATACGCTCGATATGATCGCGGATAACGAGCTACAGGCAGCGGGCTATCCAGGTATCGTTGATGTCAAGCGCAGTGACGGTTCGTTCGACCTAGCGCCTCTATTGGCCGGGTCACAGGGTACGTTAGGCATAATCGTCGAGATGATAGTCAAGGCAGAGTTTGTCAGTGCATCGCGGAGTGTTTCTGTGCTGTGCTTTACAGATCCAGGTCTGGCTCGTGATACGGTTGATCGGATAGAGAACTTTGATCCCGCATCGATAGAGTACTATGACGCATACTTTTTCGAGGATGCCGCTAGTCGTGGCAGTGTTTATGATTTCTATGAGCGTGCGCGTCAGCTAGGAACGCTCACATCAGTTGTAGTAGTGGAGTTTAACGATTTCTCGGCAAAGAAACGACGTAATGGGCAAAAGAAAATTGCCAAAATGTTGGCAAAAAGCGATGACATCGCGCTAGTGCAGGCCGATGGCACAGACGCCGAAGATTTACTCGCTCTACGTGATGTTCGACGGTTTTACCAAATGCCAGAGGCCAACGACGCGGTCGTACCGCCCCTAATGGAGGGTTTCTACATCCCTCATGATCGCATGGATGATTTCTGTAAATCATTAACTGAGCTTGAGTCTCATTTAAAACTAGACCTACCTCTGTATGGCTGGCCGCTACAGGACATATACTTTACCAGTCCGATGCTGCACCTATCGAAAGTCAGTGACAGACAAAAGGTCTTTAAGGCGCTAGATGAGCTAGAAAAGCTGATCTCGAGCTTTGCTGGCAACATGGTCGCATTTGGTGGCGAAGGCCGTATGAAGGCAAAGTTCGCTCATCGTAATCTCAGTGATGCTGAAAAAGATCTCTATGCCGGTATAAAGAAAGTATTTGATCCGTACAATATGTTAAACCCTGGCGTCAAACAGCCAGGCGACCTGCGCGACC
>JBARQK010000090.1:0-1971 GCA_049643705.1 Saccharimonadaceae bacterium (SeqCode)
CTAGCAATACTTTTTAGCAAAGGAAAACCAACCGACCAGAGGTGATATGGAGGTCGCAGGGGCATATCAAACGTCCCAGCGAGTTTGTCGGTGTGATCAGCAAAACCAGTTTTAAAGTTCCCCACCCCTTCGCTAACCAAACCATTCATATCGTAGCGACGAACATTCTCACGCTGCATCTGCAGGATACACTCCCACTTTAGGGTATAGTTGGCGCGCATCTCCTGGCCACGACTACTGACGCCACCGTATAGTTCAAACGCGATATCAGGTGTAACCGCCATCCACAAGAATGACAGCAACTCGTCACCTGCGTAACAGCCAAAGACACGCGATGCATCGCCTAAATCACCGTGAAGATCGTAATAATACGAATCATCATGCAGACCAAAGCCAGCCCGACGAGCCGTGTCCTTGTATATCTTTAGGCAATCATCCATCTCATCCCTACCCCTGATCTCCCTGACCACGAGGCCCTCACCTGCTGATTTGCGGATATATTGCCTCGTTTTTTTCGTACAAGCCGACATTAGATCTTCCGAGGTCTTGGTTAGATCTATTATCAGCGTGTCACTCATCAATATCCTGTTTTTTGATCTACGCCACGGCGAAAAATCCGGTCCGTCGACATTATCCGGCTCAACTGTCAGCGCTAAAGCATTGCTGTTATTGCGGACATAGTCAGCCAGCGCACGATATACTTCCCTGCTCCGCCGACCAACCGGTCCCCTGGGAATATACGCTATCGAACCAAACGGCTTTGGTAGATTGCGATATAACACTTGAGAGGCGGAAATTGTCACACCTCCATCGCTGAGCAATAGCCTCTCGGCCCGCCAATTGTGTCGGGATTTCAACTCTCCCCAACCCCACAGTTGCAACGGATGCCCGCCACTAGTACACACATATTCATCCCATAATGCACTGTCGGCGCACTTTTCGATCTCTATCATTATCCCGATTATAGCACCATGATCACACCTACTGCGGTCATAACCTCTGTGATATAATAATATGAGTTCGACATAATATTGACGAAAACCGAATTTTATTTTCACGTGAAGGAATTTTTAACAGGGGTACTACGGTGAATCTGGCCAAAACATATAGTCCTAACGAATACGAACCAAATATCTACGCACTTTGGGAAACGTCTGGCACATTTGAACCAACAGGGAAGGGAGCTCCTTTCACTGTTGTCATGCCACCACCTAACGCCAACGGCAACTTGCACGTTGGTCATGCCTTGGGCACAGCAATCCAAGACATCATGACTCGCTATCAGAGAATGAAGGGCCGTGATGCGCTCTACATACCCGGTGCCGATGATGCCGGTTTCGAAAGATGGGTTGTCTACGAGAAAGAGCTTGAAAAACAGGGCAAAAGTCGCTTTGACTTCTCCAGGGAACAGCTTTACAGCCAGGTCTGGAACTTTGTCGAGCAACAGCGCGGCAATATGGAGCTACAGCTACGCGCCCTCGGGGCAGGGGCCAGCTGGAATAACTTAGTTTTTACACTCGATAAAAAAGTCATAGACAATGTTTACGTTACCTTCAAACGGCTCTGGGACGATGGACTAGTTTACAGAGGTGAAAAAATCGTCCAATACTGCACAAAGCATCAGACCAGTTTTTCTGACATAGAGGTCATCCATAAGGACGAGAAGAGCAAGCTCTGGAAGATCGCATACCCGACAATGGACCAGATAGGCGAGATTATTGTTGCAACGACTCGCCCAGAAACCATGCTAGGCGACACAGCGCTGGCAGTTCATCCTGATGACGAGCGCTATAAACAGCTAGTCGGCACAAAAGTTATGCTGCCGCTGACTGGACGAGAAATTCCAATCATTGCCGACGAGCACGTAGATCCTGCCTTTGGCACAGGTGTCGTCAAAGTAACGCCCGCCCACGATCCAAACGACTTTGAGATAGGGGAGAGGCACAGCCTCCAACGCCTCCAGGTTATCGC
>JBARQK010000091.1:0-1746 GCA_049643705.1 Saccharimonadaceae bacterium (SeqCode)
GGACTCTACCCATGCTATTACAACCACGACGGTGTTAAAAAAGAACTAATGATGACACAGTTCGAGAGTCATCACGCCCGACAGGTCTTCCCTTGTGTTGATGAACCTGCTGCAAAAGCAACATTCGACCTAACTCTAACGACCGAAACTGGGGTAACTGTGCTGGGAAATATGCCCCACAAGTCACAGAAAATCGACAATCGTCGCCTGTTAACCGAGTTCGAAACTACCCCGGTCATGAGCACATACCTACTCGCCTTTATCGTCGGAGATTTGCAAAAGATAACCGCTCAAACCAAATCTGGTGTTGAGGTCAACGTCTACGCGACACCGGCACAGCCTAGTGAAAACCTCTCTTTCGCACTCGACCATGCGGTAAAAACGATCGAGTTTTTTGATGAATACTTTGACGAACCATACCCACTTCCAAAGAGCGATCATGTCGCCGTACCAGATTTTAGTAGCGGCGCCATGGAGAACTGGGGTCTCATCACTTACCGGGAAATTGCCCTACTGACCGAGCCAACCGGATCAAATATCAGCTCTCGTCAATACATCGCGACTGTTGTCTCCCATGAACTATCACACCAGTGGTTCGGGAACCTAGTGACAATGAAATGGTGGAATAACCTATGGCTGAACGAAAGTTTTGCGACATTGATGGAATACGTTGCTGTCGACGCACTGCAGCCTAGTTGGAATATTTGGCAAAGTTTCGCAACCTATGAGAGCCTGCTCGCCCTACGTCGCGACAGCATCGATGGCGTACAGTCAGTCCAGATCGACGTCCATCATCCTGATGAGTTAAACACCGTTTTTGATGGCGCGATAGTATATGCAAAAGGCGCACGTCTGCTATATATGCTAAAAAACTACATCGGTGACAAAGCTTTCCGAGATGGCCTGAGGCTTTACTTTAACAAACACAAATATTCCAATACGGCCGAGACAGACCTATGGGAAACTCTATCTGAAACTAGCGGCAAAGATATCAGCAAATTTATGACGCCGTGGATATCTCAGCCTGGCTTCCCGATAATATCAGTCAAGCATTCTGATGATGGCGTGACGCTAACTCAAGACCAGTTCTTTGTCGGCCCTCACGAAGATTCAGACCGCACCTGGCCGATACCACTAGGATCGTCCGATAGATCGATCCCAGAACTAATGGACACCAAAGAAATCACGATCAAAGCTAGCAACTCATTCATCCTGAACGAGGCTGGCAGCGCCCATTTTATCACCAAATACGACGAGGTTGGCGCCGACAATCTGCTAGCAAGTATCGACCGTCAAACCGAAACGATACGCATGCAGCTGTTGAACGAACGTCTGATGTTAGCCCGCGCCGGGTTGATCGATAGCGCGAAATTGATCGACTGGCTGATCGCATACCGTCATGAAACTTCTCAACCTGTCTGGGATATTATTGCGACGGCGATCGGTGACCTCAAAAAATTTGTCGAAAACGATGAAGATGCCGAAAAGCGACTGCGCGGACTTGTTTGTGAAATATCTCAATCAATGTACGAAAAACTCGGCTGGGATCACGATGTCAACGAGTCTAGTGAAACGACAAAGCTAAGGTCTACGATAATTAGCCTAGCGATATACGGACAATGTCAGCCAGCTATCGAAAAAGCACTAGAAATCTACAACTCGATGCCACTCGAAAAAATCGACTCGGAAATACGCAGTATGATCATCGCCACGGTTGTGCGCGAAGATGCCGATAAAGCAACAATC
>JBARQK010000092.1:0-6398 GCA_049643705.1 Saccharimonadaceae bacterium (SeqCode)
CTCCTGCGCGACGACGACATTCAGCCATGGAATAGTCCTGGATTTGGAAATCCCGACTTTCTCCTTGATCACCAGTTCCAGAGCTATCTCAGGATCCAGGTCCAGAATGAAGCAAAGAAGCGCCACAAACTCTTCCATCTGTCTCCCCGTCATCGGAGACTCGATAGACAGCGCGCTAGCACCAGTCATCGATACTTCTTCTTGACAGATGACCAAGATTGATCGAGTCTTCGGCTTCTTATCGGTTGGCATGTCGCCTCCACTATGTGCACGCTCGAACCCCGTTGGCTCAAAGTCGTATGCCAAATATATAACAAATACATCTTTTTTGCAATTAGTCAAACCGCTTATGCTCGTAAAACAAGCCTACCTCTGATATAATAACCTCATCGTGAGTACAAAACTTCCAACCGTCGCTATCATTGGCCGCGCCAATGCTGGCAAGAGTTCACTCTTTAACCGCCTGATTCGTTCGCAACAGGCGATTGTTGCGCGTGAAGCGGGAACGACTAGGGACAATGTCATCGGCAAGGTCCACTACATTCCAGCTCAACCAAACGGCGAGAAACCTCGTATTCATAGAGGTGACTTTGAAGCCGAACAAACCGCCGAATTCTGGCTAGTCGATACCGCTGGTCTAAAAACCGCCGAGGACGAGTTCGAAGCAACTATCCAGGAACAGATCACCGAGGCCGCTGACGCCGCCGACGTTATCCTAGTCATCGTGGACAGCACCGAATATCCTGGCGACGAAGACCGCACAGTTGCCAAAAAAGCGCTAAAGAGCAATAAACCAGTCATCCTGATCACCAACAAAGCCGACCTAAAGGAAAGTTTGCCCGACGATGAATTCCGTCGCCTAGGTATAAAAACCATTCTCCGGACTTCAGCCGAGCACAACTCCGGCATCAGCGAACTACTTGACGAGATCGCAACCATCATCCCACCAGCTAGCGAAACAGAGGCCGACGATATCCTACGCGTGTCATTGATCGGCCGACCAAACGTCGGCAAAAGCTACATGTTCAACACCCTAGCCGGCAAACAGCAGGCCATTGTCGCTAACGTCGCCGGCACAACTCGCGACATCAACCGCATCCAAGTTCGCTACGAAGGTCGCACCCTGGAACTACTCGACACAGCCGGTATCCGCCGCCAGGGCAAGCAAGAAGTCGGTATCGAGAAATTCTCCGTCCTACGCACCCTCCAGGCTATCGAACAGTCAGATATATGCCTACTACTCATGGACGTTAACGAACTCAACACACAGCTCGACCAGCGACTAGCCGGTATCATCGCCGAAGCAGGCAAGGGACTAGTCCTAGTTGTTAGCAAATGGGACGAAGCCGAAGGCAAGGACGAGTTTACTCGTGATGCCCTAGCGCCAAAGATCGCCTACAATTTTGACTTTACACCATGGGCGCCACTAATATTCACATCTTCCGTCACAGGTCAAAATGTTACAAAACTATTTGATATCGCATTGCAGATCGATGCTAGGCGCAAGCAAGAAACCAAAACGCGCGTCCTAAATGACATGCTGCAAAAAGCCGTCGCCGATCATCCACCAGCCGGCCTAAAAAATACTCATCCGAAACTACGTTACATCGTTCACACCGACACCAGCCCACCATGGTTCGTCATCTACGGATCAAACCTCAAATTCATCCACTGGAGCTACAAACGCTATCTCGAAAAGCGCCTCCGCGAAGCTTACAATTACTCTGGTACACCAGTAAAATTTAGTTTCCGTGACGAAAAACAGATAAAAATGAACAAACAGCGTGTCCTCGAAGGTAAAGAGCCCATCACCAAAGCTTACAAACTAGCCAAAGAGCTCGAGAATCAACTAAACAAAGGTTAAGACCCTGCCATAAATGACAGGGTCGGTTGGACGGGGGTTCTACCAGGCGTCAGGGTCGCCGCCACATGCGTTCAGAAGTCGCTGCCATCGAAAACCGCATGCGAGACCGTAGCCGTAGACAGCGAGCAACACATAGAGCGACACGATCAAAGACACGACTCCTGCCAACCAGCCGAACTGTTCTCCGATTCTCCACGTGACCAAAGCCCAAGGACAGAGGATGTAAACAACCATGTTAATCACACCCCCTGAACTCATCCCGCCTGGAATCGCAAGTCGTCTTGCCAGCTCCTGGGCTGGCGTCTCTGAAATGTACATTAAACTCCTTTGTAGAGGTTCCGTCAAGAAATTATTATGCTACAAAAATATACGCTATGCAACTTTTTCAGTAACTGACTCCACTCCGTTATAATCAGACTATGAAACTCATCATCGGTCTCGGCAATCCAGAGAAACAATACGACGGCACACGACACAATATCGGGTTCCGATTATTAGACGAATTCGCCACTAGTCACGACCTATCGTGGCGACTAAACAAGAAATTCCACGCCGAAATGACAGAATATACTTTTAATGGCACAAAAGTCCTGTTAGCCAAACCAACAACCTACTACAACCTCGTCGGCGAATCCGCTCATTCCATAATCGATTTCTACAAGATCGATCCTGGTGATGTTTTGATTATCCACGATGAGCTAGACATGCCATTCGGGGCTCTACGTACTCGTGCGGGTGGTGGCGATGCTGGCAACAACGGTATCAGATCTATCACGCAGCACCTCGGAACGGATTTCAAGCGCATCCGGATCGGAATAGCAAATGATTTGATAGAACAGATCGACGCCGCAGATTTTGTATTATCAAGGTTCAACACCGAGGAAAGTAAGGCTATGGCAGAAGTTACGAAAAAGGCCCATGAGCTAATCAATGATTTCTTGTCAGATAATTTCAGCCACACAACAATCTAACTGACTGCTTGTGATTATTTCGTAAAACCGTCGAGCAGCAACACAGCTACCATAACAACACCAACTCCCAGTAAAAGCATCAATGATTGACGAGTTGCCGTAGCGTGTGGCTTTTCGTGAATATCAGGGATGATATCACTTGCTGCAACATAGATAAATGTACCGGCAGTCAGAGCAATGATCACGCCGATAGGAATCGCTTCACTGGCACTTCCAGCCCAATAAACCAACATGGCAGTGATGACAGTCGCTAACGAACTGAGTAGATTTACCATTAGTACCTTGCGTGCACTCAGGCCCTTTCCTAACAAAATTCCAAAATCACCGATCTCTTGAGGCAGTTCATGGGCCGCAACCGCTATGGCCGTGACAATGCCGGTCGGTGCACCAACCAAAAACGCCGCTCCGATCGCGATACCATCGAGGGCATTGTGCATCGTATCACCAATAATAACGAGATTTACGTGGGTCTTGTCGCGTGCGCCATTTGCGTCGTCATGATGATGGTGATGAAACCAGCCGAGCAGGCGTTCAAGAACAAAAAATAACAAAAAGCCTAGCAGTACATAAGGCAATATCCCGTCACCGCCCGCCTCTAGCGATTCCGGCAATAGATCAAAAAATGCCGCTGCCAACAACGCGCCAGCGCCAAAGGGCATAGCCAGTTCGATGGCGTGCTTTCGCAAGTTTTTTGCTCTCAACAAAATCAAACCACCAAATAGCGACAGAACGCCGCCAATAGTCGACCACAAGAGAACATTTAATACATCCATTAATACCATTATAGATTGCTTTTCAAAATATATACAAAATAAAACATCGCCAAATCAAAAAGCACCAGGTAAGGGTGGGCATCACCTGGTGCTATTTGACCCTTCAACCCACCCCAGACAAAGCGTCAACATGCTAAACTCCGAGCCGTGCGCCTGAGCGAATCACTACTGAATAGTTGTCTTTTGAACGGGCCCTCACTCTGAAAAAACAGAGCGGGGGGTTAAAGGGGTTAGTATACGCACAGTGCTTTTCTACGGTATTATAGTGGAGGGTAGTTACTACAATACGCACTGCGCGCAACCTAACATAAATGTTAAATAGGGGGTATAAGGTGCTTGATTGTCCTCGCAGATCAATCAATCATAGGTCAGTATAGCACTAACTGGCATTAATGTCAACACCTTTCAACACAATACGTATGAAAATCAATACAGTCGCTCCAGATAGGCATAGCTTTTTACAAGTATTATCCAACATTGCGAAGTGTCCAGATAAATTATATTACATCGGTACACTTCCTGAATTACGCCGTCCAACTGTTGCCATAGTTGGCACACGCAAACCCACCCGTTACGGCATCGAGGTGACTGAGAGACTAGCCTACGATCTGGCAAAGAGAGGTGTTGTCGTTATCAGCGGAATGGCACTCGGTGTGGACGGCATCGCGCACCGCGCGGCACTAGAAGCCGGTGGCACGACCATCGCCGTACTCGGTAACGGCCTCGATAATTTCTATCCATCGTCGCATCGCGAACTAGCAAAGCAGATCATCGACAGTGGCGGGGCGGTACTCAGCGAGTTCGAGCCAGATGTGCCAGCTCGCCAATTTCGATTTCTCCAGCGCAATCGCATCGTCAGCGGGTTGTCCGACGCCATAGTTATAACTGAGGCAGCTGCCCGTAGTGGCACGCTCAACACCGCAACCAACGCGCTAGAACAGGGGAAAGATCTATTCGTCGTACCCGGCAACATCACCAGCCCGATGAGCGGCGGTTGTAATAAATTGCTACAACAGGGCGCAGCGCCTGCTCTATGCGCCGACGACATCATCGAGGCAATCGCACCACATCTATTACAACCTCAAGCCAGCCTAGCCCTCGGGAGCAATCCATTAGAAACCTTGGTCATCCAACTCCTGCAGGGTGGCATCCGTGACGGAGACGAGCTGCAACAGTCATGCTTAGTTACGCCGAGCGAATTTAGCCAAGCCCTAACCATGCTAGAAATCGCCGGCACCATAAAACCCCTAGGCGGCAACCAGTGGACACTCAGATGATTTGTTAGTGGCATATATTTCTGATACATTATACCCACAACAGATCGCACCTTTCAGAGGAGGAGCTATGCGCAAAAATTGGCTGCAGACAAGGGTTGAGCAGCTGCGTGCGAGACTACTGCGACACATCGCCAAAACTGCACTCGACGACGCCATCGTCGAATGGCAAAAAACCAGAGACGGGCAGGGAACCAGAGCTGTCGGTTTCGTCAACTACCTATTAGGCACATCCGGCAAGATCCCGCACTTCGGCATACCTACGATATACGAAATCCTCCTAGTCGGAGACTACGAGGAGCCGCTCACGAACGAACTGCGAAGGCAACTCAACAACTACCTTACGGAAAAGCGGCTACTACCCCCGCTCGACATTCAGAGCACTGTGTCGGCAATGTCTGGCTATCGCTGGCACGCCAAACTGTTCAAGCCCAAAATCCACCATCGCCCCTAGAGATCCGCCCCTCGCAGGCTCCAAGCCTCGGGACGCCTCTAGGGGCGGATCTAATATTGTCCTGCTAAGTCTTAGGCGTCTGCGTCCCAAGGATCCTTATTAGCATCGGCATCGAACTGTCGTCGCTCATTGTTCACGGGCCCTTTAAGCAGGTACCCAATTTCATCGAGAAAAGCTGCATTAGTGCCTAAAGCACTTAATATCTCTCGAGCTATCATCAGCTCTTGGTCTCTGATCACATCAGCAGGGGAAACCGTACCTCCCCCATATTCATTCCGTTCGTAAAGTACCGGTGGCTTGTCCATCACTCTTATACTCATATATTTCCTCCTTGTTTTGAGAGTTTATATATTTCTCGCGAATGGCAAGCCTCCCTTGTCGTTCGTATCGGCGTTCAATAACATTTTTGTTTAAAAACGTCTATGATTTTCATGATACTCCCGCTTATTTTATAAGTCAACTCATATTCTCGCAAAAATCAAACGTTATTATATAGCTATACACAATTTCATAAACACTGTGTTCGACAGTAGTACTGCATGTTGTTTACAAAAAATAAATTGGTGTTACTATGGGTTGCTGTTATATAGTTAGTAAAACGCATGAGCAAGAACTTAGTTATCGTAGAGTCACCAGCCAAAGCCAAAACTATCGAGAAATATCTCGGTAGTAATTTTGTGGTAAAAAGCAGTATCGGCCATATCCGCGGTCTGCCTAGCAAAAACGGCAGCGTTGATGTCGCTAATGATTTCGCTCCGAAATACGAAGTCGATGCCGGCAAGAAAAAAGTTATCGCCGAACTCCGAAAAGCTGTCAAAGAATCGGAAACAGTCTGGCTAGCATCCGATGAAGACCGCGAAGGGGAAGCTATAGCTTGGCATCTATCAGAGGTTTTAAAGCTCAATCCTAAAAACACAAAACGCATCGTTTTTCACGAAATCACTCAGCACGCACTCGACGAGGCCGTCAAAAATCCTCGCGATATCGACATGCCACTAGTCGAAGCACAGCAGGCTCGCCAAAGCCTCGACTACCTCGTTGGCTTTGAATTGTCTCCAGTCC
>JBARQK010000093.1:0-2426 GCA_049643705.1 Saccharimonadaceae bacterium (SeqCode)
CCCTTCAACATGCCGTACCACTCCTCCTTAACCAAAAGCCCGAAGAGCTCATGGCCAAGTGCAGCCCTGCTGGCGACTGCCTCCTTGTAGGCAGTTGTCACGTCCGTTATGACAATTTCCATGTCTTGCCTTCCTCTCGAAAATGTACACTGTTCACTCGACAAAAACTATATGAAGTCGTAGGGAGCTACTAAGATGAATATATTAAACCAATTTACAATACTACGCGCAAGCATAAGTAAAACAAAAAGTCGACCGTATGTCGACTTGATGTCATGGCTGGGATGGAGGGATTCGAACCCCCGAATGCCAGGACCAAAACCTGGTGCCTTACCACTTGGCCACATCCCAATATGCTAGATTATACTTGAAGGTACGACTACGAGCCTTATCTACGAATGCCAGGACCAAAACCTGGTGCCTTACCACGATATAATCCCTACGGAATTATTCGCGACCCCGCCTCAGCCTGTGAGGTATAACCTCATCCGTCTTCCGGCCTTGCGAAATGCCACAGGCATTTCTCACACTTGGCCACATCCCAATAAGTGCAAGCATGATTATAGCATATGGTGGCGGGTCATCTCAAAGGGCGGCTTCCCTTGCCCAGGAAAAATCGGCCGAATAGTTTATGGCTTTCGGCGACTACGATCAGGGCAATAAATGCCACGAGGCTTGTGACGAATAGATCACCGAGCCCGACTGTTGAGACGTGCAGTAGTGCCGAGAGTGGGCCGAATATGGCCATTAGCTGCATAACGATGGCGGCAGTCAGGCCAATAACAAAGGCGATATTGAGACGGAAGATGCGTCGCAAGAGCGGTTCGTAGTCACTGCGAGCGCAGAGTGCGCTAGCCCACTGCATAACAACCAGGGCGTTGAATGCAATCGTGCTGCCATAGCCGTGGCCGTAAAGGTTGGAGTATTGCGCGTAGAGACCGAGCGCTATGACCGCCATAGTTGTGGCGACGATGATCATTCTAGACACCATAAACTTGCTGAGTATCGCTGCGTCGGATTTTTGTGGCGGTCGTAACATGTTTCGCTTTTCTCCGGGCTCAAGGCCTAGAGGAATAACAAGGGCCGTGTCAGTTACGAGATTGATCCAGAGAATCTGGACTGGCACTAACGGTATAGGCAAGCCGATAACAAGTGCACCGACAGTCGTTAGAACTTCACCAGTACTGGTTGCCATTAGGTAGTAAAGCATGCGTTTGATATTTGCATAGATGGTGCGTCCCTCATGGATGGCGTCGACGATCGATTTGAAATTGTCGTCAACCAGAATGATATCGCCGGCGTCTTTGGCGATCTGCGTGCCGCTACCCATCGCTAGTCCGACATGGGCATTCGTTAGTGCAGGTACATCGTTTACGCCGTCGCCTGTCATCGCAGTGATGTTATTTTTCTTTAGTATCGATAGTAGACGATGTTTGTGCTCTGGTATCACACGAGAGAATACAAGGGTTTTATCGACGATCTTTTCGAGCTGGCGTTCGTTTAGATGGTGCATGTCACGACTATCGAATACCTGGTCACGACTAGTTACTAGGCCGAGCTGTTTGCCGATCTGGTAGGCCGTTTCAAAGTGGTCGCCAGTTATCATGCGGACGGTTACTCCGGCGCGTAGGGCTGTCTGGATGGCGGATTTTGCCTCAGGTCTCAGTACGTCAGCAACCGCCAAAAAACCGGCAAATTCTAAGCGATTTTTTCTGGTTAGATCAGATAATTTATCGATAGGTTGGGCTAGCCTAGTGTGTGCTATAGCGATCACGCGGTAGCCGGATGCTGTCATGCGAGCTAGTTCCATATGTGCCCGCTCGGCTTCACCACTGGTTAGATCGGAATGATCGATGATTTTTTCTGGAGCACCCTTTAGATATAAATTGTATTCTCCGCCACTATGCCAAATATTGCCGCTCATCGCGACTGATTGATCAAACGGAAAAGACATCATCGGTCTATGTTTTGTATGGTCGTAGTCGGTGTATGCCTGCATGGCAGTGTCCAATGGGTCGTGCAATTTTGCCGACCGGACATTTATAGAGTGTTGGACTAGTCGTTTGAACTGAGCAGCAGAGATGTCGGGGTGCCAAGAGTCTTGAGCTGTCAATCTATTGATGGTTAAGGTTCCAGTTTTGTCGGACGCAATGGTTGTAACTGTGCCGATAGTCTCGATCGAGTTCATAGTGCGGACCAAGGCCTTTTTTGCAGCCATACGACGCATGCCGAGGGCTAGGATGACAGAAATGGCGACGGGCAGACTTTCTGGTACGGCGCTGACCGCCAGGGCGATCACAAACCTCAAGGACTCGATAACTTCCATACCCCGGTAGATTGCCAGTGTAAAGGCGACCAGGGCGATCGCAGCTACAATTGTAATGATCTGACGCAACAATCGATCGATCTTGTGCTGGACCGGGCTC
>JBARQK010000094.1:0-5333 GCA_049643705.1 Saccharimonadaceae bacterium (SeqCode)
GACACCTATCATGCCACCACTCAATAGAAGTATGCTTAGTAGGATTATGGCGATCTGAAACGAAAACACTGTTATTTGCCTGACCGAAGAAAGTCTCTGCCATATATCGATCTCTTTGCCTGAGACATGCTCTATTCGTCTCCTTTCTCTTAGAGTACGAGCCACCTCGTCGTCTTGACGGCTAAAGATCCGGACTAAGGCTTGATTGCCCAATATGTCAGCGATAGTGCCAAAGAGTTTTGACTGGAGAGATTTGCGTTGGTTGCGGTAGGTTGCTCGTTGCTTTATCGATGCTAGGCTTTGGTATACGACCATAGCTGTTAGTGCGGACAGAGGCAGGAGGAGTACAGGCGATATGATGGCGATTATAATCAAACTCGAAACAAAGTTTACTATGACGCTACTAGCACTTAGGAACAAACCGTCCATCACCGACATGTATGACCTAGTGAACGTATTGACGTCACCCGCTATAGATCCAACTTTACGATTGGCGAAAAAGCCATGACTGTGAGCTAGTAGTTTACGCATAGCTAGCTCGGTTAGCGCGGTGGTCGCCCGTTCTTCGTGGTTGAACAGACGCTCAAATCCATACTGGTTGCAGATGATAGTAATGATCGAGACTATCAGCATGGCTCCAACTAGCAGAAGAGGCGTATTAATATCAGACGGATTTGTAAACAGCGACTGTAGTATCAGGCTGATGAGTAGCGGCTGCATTACCAGATAAAGAAAATGACTAAATGGAATCATGATTGAAAAACGAATAACTAACCATTTTTCTTTTTTGATCTCATTTAGATAGATGGCGAGAGTCTTCTTTGTTATTTGATCGTCTGCGCGCGTGAATATCTGCAATTTGGCCTCCCGAATCTATCACTTTGATATTTTTGTTATTTTTTAGATCCATACCTATTATACCCATAGAGTATAATTGTGATATGCAGAAGATTTTGCTTTATTATAAATTTACTCCAGTCAAAGATGTGGATCTGTTGCGACTGTGGCAAAAAAATCTGTGTGACAGCTTGAACCTAAAGGGCCGCATTCTCGTCAGTCAACAAGGCATCAACGGCACGGTTGGCGGTGAGTTGGAAGATCTGAGAGCCTATATCAAAGCGACCAAACAATTTCCTGGTTTCAAAGATATATTGTGGAAATGGTCGGACGGTTCGCGTGACAACTTCCCGCGTATGAGCGTCAAGGTCAAGAAAGAACTCGTTGCTTTCGAAACCCACGATGAAGTTTCGATAGATGAAAATGGCGTTGTTGGAACTGGCATACATCTCAAACCCGGCGAAGTCAATAAGTTGGTTGAAGACTATGGTGACGATGTCGTTTTCTTTGATGGTCGCAATCAGTACGAGGCCAAAGTTGGTCGATTTAAAAATGCCGTCGTACCAGATACTCGTACGAGCCGTGACTTTAAGCGCGAACTCGATAGCGGAAAATATGATGAATTAAAATCAAAAAAACTAATTACATACTGCACTGGCGGAGTTCGTTGCGAGCTGCTCAGCGCCATGATGAAACAACGCGGTTTTGACGATGTTTATCAGATCGATGGCGGTATCGTTAAATACGGCGAAACCTACGGTGATGATGGACTCTGGGAGGGTCAGTTATACGTCTTTGATGGGCGCATGGGTATGGACTTTTCCGATCACGCAACAGTCATTGGCGAATGTAGCCATTGCAGTGGCAGAACCAGCAATTATGAAAATTGTAAGTTGGCTTCGTGTAATGAACTATTCCTAATCTGCGATAAATGTATGGAGCAGCCCGATTTGCTCTATCATGATAAAGTCTGTCGTCAGACAGAGGAGGCCGCGCGTGAGTCAGTCGCAAAATAAAACAGCTCCAACGAATGTCGACGTTTCTGATTTTCTCGAAACTATCGATGAACAGAAACAGCACGACAGCCACATCTTGATTGACATGATGCGTGCAATCTCCGGTTATGAACCGGTTATGTGGGGACCGAGCATTATCGGATTTGGTAGTCAGCACTATCATTACGAGTCTGGTCGAGAAGGTGACGTTGGGATTTTTGGCTTTAGTCCGCGTAAAACAGCTTTAACTGTATATTTTATGGAAGGTTTCGACGCGCATAGCGATCTATTAGATAAGCTAGGCAAATACACTCATTCTGTGTCATGTCTCTATATCAGAAAGTTGAGTGACATTGATCTCGATGTGCTGCGTCAGATGCTCGAACGGTCCTTTCTACTTGCTACTACTAAACGTGAAGTTGCGAGCGACATGAATAGCTATATGGCCTCTGCGCCTGAACCACAGCAGACTATGATGGAACAAATACGAGCGTTAGTCCACGACGTAGTTCCAGATGCAGTCGAAACTATTAGTTATCAAATACCTGCCTTTAAACTTGACGGCAAGCCGCTAGTATATTTCGCCTCGTGGCGCGATCATGTCAGTGTGTATCCGATTCCAAAAACTGAACCAGAACTGGAAAAAGTATTGCAGCCTTATGTAAAGGGCAAGGGTACTTTGTGGTTTTCGTTGAATGAAACCCTGCCGATCGATTTGATCCGACGATTAGTTCATGCTCACGTCGCGAGAGTGCGACGTTAAATCTACTCGATCTTTAGGCCGTATTTGGTGACGTCTTTTAGTCCGCCCATATCAATAACTTTGTTAAACCCCATATTTTTGATCAGTTTTGTAGCTTCAGACGAACGATTGCCACTACGACAGTAAACTGCTATGGGCGTGTCCTTGCTGACAGTTGGGCCTGTTCCCGCTTCGATGTCACTTAACGGTAGCAAAGTGGCATTCTTTACATGACCGCTCAGGTATTCTTCTGACGTACGAACGTCATATATAACAACCTCGTTAGGCAGTGTTGATAAAGCAGGGGGTTGCTGGCCGTTTATAAAAGCGTAGATTAGCCCGCCTATTATAGCTAGTATTACAGCTACAAATGCACCTATTTTCATTATTTTCTCCTCATCTACACTATAACAGTATTTTTAGTCTTGTATATAATACTATACTCCAGTATAGTATATGTATGCAATACGAAGTACGAATTAAAAAGATTATTGGTCAGCTAGAGTCTTTAGCGAGATTGAACAAAGAGCAGGACAAGTGCGAGGCTGTCTTGCAACAGATCAATGCGATACAAGGCGGAGTAAGTTCGCTAAAACGATTGATTATTGATGACTCACTCGAAGCCTGCGGTCAATCAACTGACGCGCATAAAGAAGCAAAAAAATTATTATCAAATATCGCGAGGTACATCTAAATGGCACTATATAACACTACGACAGATGATGGATTTAACGACAAAGTTCTTGGTAGTACCAAGACTGTTTTGGTGGATTTTTGGGCGCCTTGGTGTCCGCCGTGTCGTGCGATGGCTCCAGGACTTGAGTCTCTAGCAAAATCTATGGATAATGACCTCGACGTCGTCAAAGTCGACATTGAGGCCTCGCCAGAAAACCGTCAGCTCGCCAATAAATATGGCGTACGCGGCATACCGAATATGCAGGTTTTCCAGGGCGGAGTGGTCGTTGAGGAACTGGTTGGTATGCGACCGGAGCATGTCCTAGAACATGAACTTCGCGCCATAATCGACAAATAGCTTATTTCCGATGCGAGAGGCCGCTGTCTTTTCGCAAAATCGGGCGCTATACTGTAGTTTATGAATGATCGTCTCGGAGAAAAACTAAAGAGTCTGCCGTCAAGCCCTGGCGTATATTTTCATAAGGATGTGAGCAGGGAGATTATCTACGTTGGCAAAGCTGCGGTCCTGAGAAACCGAGTTCGTCAATATTTCCAGACGAAAAAAGACATCGATGCTAAAACTCAGGCGTTAGTCGAAGAGATCGACGATACTGATTGGGTTGAAACCGAGAGTGAGTTAGATGCTTTGTTTTTAGAGAGTGAGATGGTCAAACGCTACATGCCGAGATATAACATCTTGCTCCGCGACGATAAATCTCAAATATTCGTAAGGATCGATATGAAATCTGAGTGGCCGACTGTTACTTTCACGCGCAATCCAATGGATGATGGTGCTGATTACTATGGGCCATTTTTTAATGGATTTGCTGTTAAAAAAGCTCTCAGATACCTTCGTCGCGTTTTCCCATATTACACAAAACCGCGCGGCCAAGGCCGTGACCTAGACACTCACCTGGGTCTCAATCCGAGTGATGACACGACCAGTTCTGAATATAAAAAGACCCTAAAGGGGCTGGTCAAATATATCAAAGGCGGACGACTCGATATTGTCAGGGACCTCGAAAAGGATATGAGACACCGTGCGGCAAAGCGAGATTTTGAGGCTGCTGCCGTAGTTAGGAATAAACTACGATATCTGCGCGAACTACAGTCGCGAATCATGTTTGGTGACAAAGAGTTTTTAGATATTAGCAAAGACGTGGCTCTAAGCGACCTGTCGGAACTGCTAGGGCTGACGGGTGTACCGCGGCGTATTGAGGGTTTTGATATATCGCATATGAGTGGTACCAACGTCGTAGCTAGTATGGTTGTATTTACAAATGGCGTCAGCGACCGGGCGGAATACCGAAAATTTAAAACTCGTCGCGAGCAGAACAATGACTTTGACAATATGCGCGAGACGATAACCAGGCGCCTGTCTACTAAAAATCGATTGAGTTGGGGAGTGCCTGATCTGATACTGATCGATGGCGGAAAGGGCCAGCTCGACGCGGCTATGCGAGCTCAGCGAGAATTTGATCTAGAGATACCGATGATTGGTATTGCTAAAAAACAGGAGCAAATCGTTGTCAGTAATGATCATCGTCAAACAGCGGTCAACCACGAGAAACTAAATCAACTAGAAGGCAGGGCGATTTATAGCGATGACTTTACGCTCTTGGATCTTCCCAATAATTCCCATATCATCAAGCTTTTGCAGAGGATCCGCGATGAATCGCATCGTTTCGCCGTTAGCTATCATACGCAGCTAAAGGTCAAACGACAGACCAGTAGCGTATTAGATGACATTCCTGGCGTTGGCCCAGTGACTAAGCGTAAATTAATAAAACATTTCGGTAGTGTGCGAGGTATCGGCGATGCCAGTGAAGCGGATATCGCTAGTGTAGTTGGCCCAGGTATGGCCAGGAAAATCATAGGCTATTTTTCGAAGGGCTAGCCCATGCTATCATAAGCGATATGATAGAAACTAAACATCGCGGCTTTACGGTAGCAGAATTATTGGTGGTAATTGCCGTGATCGGTATATTAGCCACGGTCGGTATATTTAGTTATGGATCTTGGCGAAAAAGTTTATCGACAAAGGAAGTCACGCAAAGCTTGACGTCGTTAGTATCGGGTATGAG
>JBARQK010000095.1:0-4021 GCA_049643705.1 Saccharimonadaceae bacterium (SeqCode)
GAAATATTGTTTTTGGATTTTGCTAATTCAGATATGTTACGCTCTGGGACGAGCGGGTCGAGCGTCCCGGTAATGATACGGATCGGACATTTCAAGCGCTTATCGTCTCGCAGTGTAGTCTGGTTGATAATTGCCGTTTCTAGTGTCGCCAAATACGCCGGTAGATCAACATTATCTGGATTGAAACCTTTGTCGGCTAGGTTGTACCGACTGAGGAGTTTGAGCAGCCGTTCGGCAGCACCTGGATGAGCGTCCATCGTAGCGTGAACGGCACGAAGGATGCGATTTCTCTGCAATACAGACCGCTTTTCACCAGCATCGTGTTTATAAAATGGCGGACTGACTAGAACTAACGACTTTACAGCCAAGCGATAACGCCTAGCGAATTCGACCGCGACGAGTGAGCCGAGTGAGTGACCAACTATGATGATCGGACCACTGAGCCGAAGTGCTAACATCGTGGCGACTAGGTTGTTTGCCTGTGCGTATGCACTATAAGTCCTCCAGTGTGGCTTTGGCGACGATCCAAATCCTAGTAGATCAACGGCAACGATACGGACGTTATGGGGCAGTAGCTTAACGACACCGGTCCACATCTTTGTTGAGCTTCCGATGCCGTGTATCATGATTACCGTTGCGATCGGTTTTTTTGGACTACGAAATTCGACCGAATTCAGCACATACGGCACTCTGAACACTCGATGAATCATTTTATCCCACATAAGACCTATTCTGATCGAACATTCGACGAAATGCAAATACCCCGCACTATAGCGAGGTATTTGTTGCTTGTGGGCGCAATCGGAAATTAACGCTTTGAGTACTGTTCGCGTTTGCGAGCAGAACGGAGACCGTATTTCTTGCGTTCTTTTTCGCGAGGATCGCGACGCAGGAATTCGGCTTTTTTGAGCGTACTACGCAAATCGCTGTGAGCTACAGTGATAGCTTTGGCGATAGCGAGTTTGATAGCGTCAACCTGGCCGGCTAGACCGCCGCCAGCAACTTTGACAGTAATGTCGAAGTCTTTTTGCTTGCCAACGAGTGCTAGTGGGTCGGTAACTTCAGCTAGGAGCGTCTTGTTGCCACTCAGGTAATCCTCGGCTGGCTTGTCGTTGATAACGATTTTGCCTTTACCGACGAACAACCTAGCGCGTGCTGTGGCGCTCTTGCGTCGGCCCAGTCCGTAGAAGTATTTAGCTTCAGCCATATTATTTTACCTCTTTCATTACTGGTTTTTGAGCAGCATGATTGTGTTCGCTACCAGCATAGATCTTTAGTCGTGCCATTCGCTCTGGTGAGAGCTTGTTCTTTGGCAACATGCCTTTTACGGCGTTCTCGATCAGTCTCTCAGGGAATTTCTCGCGTACTTCGGCAGCGGTTGCATCCTTGATTCCACCTGGAAAACCACTGTGTCGGTAATAGATCTTGCCCTGCTCTTTATTGCCAGTTAGAACCGCCTTTTCGGCGTTGATAACTACAACGTAGTCGCCACCATCAACATGAGGCGTGTACGTAGGCTTGTATTTACCGATCAAGTACTTGGCGATAACCGTTGCGACGCGTCCTAATGGCGCTGCGCTGGCATCAATAACAAACCACTGGCGAGATACGTCAGCCGGTTTTTGAGAAAATGTTTTCTTTGCCATTACTTTTTCTCCTTTTCGACAGGCTTCAGTGCATCGACAAATTCGATGATTGCCATCTGAGCGCCGTCACCGATGCGTAGCCGTGTACGCTCAACGCGTACGTGACCACTTGTGCGACCAGTTAGCTGTGGTGCTATCTCGTCAACAAGTTTGAAAGCTGCTACCTGAGTATCAAGCTTTGCGATAACCTGTCGGCGGTTGTGCAGGTCACCCTTTTTCGCCTTGGTGATTAATTTTTCAATGTAACGGACGAGTTCTTTAGCCTTTGGAAGAGTCGTCTCGATCTTGCCATGCATTACCAGACTTGTTGCCAAGCCTTTCAGTAACGCACGACGCTGATCGCGCTCGCGGCCGAACTTGCGTCCTTTGTATCCGTGTCTATGCATACTATAGTTCCAACTCTGCTAACTTATCTTTTACTTCATCGAGAGCTTTTGAGCCAAAGCCCTTTAGTTCACGAAGATCTTGTTCGCTAAGTGTTACTAGGTCATGAACAGTACGAATGTCGTTGTTAATCAACGCGTTAGCTGTACGTGCTGACATACCTAGGTCTTCGACAGAAGTATTTAGCTCGCTCGAATCGTCAACTTCTTCCTGGCCAACTGCAGGTGCAGCTTCGACAGTAGTAGCGCCAGCTAGGGCGGTATACTGATTGACTAGGATAGCAGCAGCTTCTTCGAATGCTTCGCGTGGCGACAAACCGCCGTCTGTCTCGACTGTGATAGCTAATTTGTCTAGGTTGGTGTCTTGACCGACACGAGTACCGTCGACTTTGTAGCGAACTCGGATAACTGGACTAAAGACTGCGTCAAGTGCGATCATGTCGCTGTGAACGCGGCTCTTGCTGGCGTCTTCCATAGTTAGGTAGCCACGACCGGCTTCGACAACTATATCCATGATCACAGATTTCTTTGGATCATCGATTGTTGCGATAACTTGGTCTGGGTTGATAACCTCAACATCGGCTGAAGTTTTGATGTCGGCAGCAGTGATGGCACCGGCACCTTTCTTTTCTAGGCGTAGTTCGATTGGCTCATCAGTGTGAACCTTTAGATTTACGCTTTTTAGGTTTAGCATGATGTCAACGACATCTTCTTTGACACCTTCGACAGTTGTGAACTCGTGACTAGCACCATCGATGCGGAAAGCAACGATCGCGCCACCGCGGATACTGCTGAGCAGAACACGACGTAGGCTGTTGCCTAGAGTGTTGCCGTAACCGGCTTGCAAAGGTTCAATTACGAACGTAGCAGTAGTCGCGTTGATGTCCTCAACCTTAGCGAGTAGTGGATTGTGAATTACTTTAGACATATATATGTTCTCCTTACCCTTAACGTGAGTAATACTCAACGATTAGCTGCTCATTAATATCAACCTCGGCTTCTTCGCGCTTTGGCAGTCCTGTTACTTCGATCTTTAGCTTCTTTACGTCGCTCTTTAGCCAACTGAGTGGGCCCTGTAGCGATCCTTTGGTGACTTCATCGATTTCCTTGAAATAAGTGGTTTTTACACTTTTTGGACGAACAACGAGTACGTCACCAGGTTTTAGCCTGATCGATGGGATGTCGACACGACGGTCATTTAGCATAAAGTGTCCGTGGCTGACCAGCTGACGTGAGGCGCGGCGTGAATTTGCAAATCCTGCGCGGTAAACAGCATTGTCCATGCGTAGTTCTAGGAAGCGTAGTAGGTTTTCACCAGCTAGGCCTTCTGCTCGAGCTGCTTCTTTCATTAGTCGTGAGAATTGCTTTTCGAGTAGGCCGTACAAACGACGAACTTTCTGCTTTTCACGTAACTGAGTAGAATACATGCTTTGTTTGCCCTGGCGGCCACCTGAATGTTGACCTGGGATACCGGACTTCTTGAGCATTATTTTGTGTGCTTTAGGGTGAAGAGCGTAACCTTCGCGGCGACTCTGCTTCACGATTGGAGATGTATCTCGTGCCATTTAAGCTCTCCTTGCCTTCTTTGGACGAACACCGCCGTGAGGCACGCCAGTTACGTCTTTGATACTTTCGACTGCGATGTCATATCCGGATAACGCACGGACTGCGGCATCGCGACCTAGACCAACGCCCTTGATGAAAACATCAACAGAGCTAAGGCCATGTAGGTTCTTGACTGCCTCAGCGGCTTTTTCGGTGGCAACTTGGGCGGCATATGCCGTACCCTTTTTGCTACCACGGAAACCACAGGCGCCAGCACTAGAACTAGCTAGTACGTTGCCTTTTTTATCGGCGAAAGTAACGATTGTATTGTTAAATGTTGCTTGAACGTGCAGCTGACCAGCGGGGACTGATCGGCGTTGCTTTTTCTTGGTTGAAACTGATTTTGCTTCTGCCATATCAAATCCTTTCTTTAGGTCTTACTTGCTG
>JBARQK010000096.1:0-8155 GCA_049643705.1 Saccharimonadaceae bacterium (SeqCode)
GAGCTAGGTCGAACGGTTGCTGAGGGCCTCGTCCATTATCTGACCTCTGGACCAGTTGTTGCCATGGTGATAGAGGGCATGCAGGCAATCGATATGGTTCGTAAATTATGTGGACACACCTTGCCATTCAAGGCTGACGTAGGAACAATTCGCGGAGACTATTCGGTGGACAGTTCGTCTGTAGCAAATGCCGAAAAGCGTTCGATACATAATATTGTTCATGCTAGTGAAAATACCGCTGAGGCTGAGAATGAGATAAAACTCTGGTTTGGTAACCAGGAAGTGCCGAGCTATCAGCTGACTTCTGAAGAAGTAATGTACTCAAAATACTACTAGAGCTTGGTCGCCGGTACGGGATGGCCCCGTGGTATAATATTGACTATGCCTCGGTAGCTCAACTGGATAGAGCAGATCCGTCCTAAGGATAAGGTTGTAGGTTCAACTCCTGCCCGGGGTACCAGATAGGGTTGGAACATATGACAGATAAAGTAGACAAAACTGAACTCGAATTTGACGGCCAGAGGGATGGCGAAAAGTTGCTGTTTGTATTCAGACGGCATATCATCGCTATGCGAAAGGGATTTTATTTGTTGCTGATACCATTTGTAATCTCTGCGATTCCGCCACTGATATGGCAGAACAATCTAGAACTATTTCTTTTGCCCGTGGGCGGGCTATTGTTGGGGCTAGCTATGTTTGCCTATCATTTTATGATGTGGTACTTCACGGTCTATATAGTTAGCGATCAACGTATTCGTCAGATCACTCAACGCGGCTTTTTCGGTAAGGATGTCGTCGAGCTAAGACTGTCAAAGATACAAAACATAAGCTATAATATACCTGGATTTACAGGTGAAATTTTCAACTTTGGCACTATCGTCATACAGACGTTTGTCGGCGATTTGGTCATTAGAAATGTTGAACACCCAGATGCAATTTACAATAAACTGCAGGATGCCGTATCGGCTGTCAACGGCGAAGAAGCCCAGGAGGATTTGTGAAAAGACCCAAACTGAAAGTTCCTTCTTTTAAAAAGGACAAGAATCTCACAGAGCCAGCCGGTCGCATAACAAACGAGACGGTTGCTGAGCATCGTGAGAAGATTCTCGCCGGCGGTCGGAAGTTTAAGTATCCTATACAGTACGCTCGGCACAAGCTCGTAGTCAATACGATAATCATATCGATCGGAACCATCCTGCTAGCCTCTGGCTTTATATGGTGGCAGCTCTACCAAGCTCAAAACTCGAGTGTGGTATTTTATAGGATAACAAAAGTCGTACCTCTGCCTGTGGCAGTTGTGGACGATGAGCAGGTTAAATTTAGCGATTATCTGAGGAGATACCGTAGCGCTGAGTATTATCACATCCAGTATGACAAGATCAAGCCAGAAACGGACGATGGCCGTAGGCAACTAAATGTCGCCAGGCGCAGGAGCATGGATAGCTCCATCGCTTTAGCCTATGCAGCAAAGTTAGCCAGGGACTATAGCATAACTGTCTCTGATCAAGAAGTCTCTGACATTATCGAACAGACCAAGACTACAGAAAATGGCAAAGTATCTCAGGAAGCATTTGATGCCTCTGCGAAGCAATATTATGACTGGGATCCTGATGAGTACCGCCTAGATACCAAACAGAGGCTGCTCCAGCAAAAAGTAGCTTATGACATGGATAAACAAGCGTTTGATAAACAAAAACAGGCTGCAGAGCTCGTGACTCAGCCTAATGCCGATTTCGTCGCGATTGCAAAACAGCTTGGTGGTGAAGGGAAGGCGATGGTTGAGGCTGGTTCGCCTGGTTTGATAAATATATCCAGCTCTTATCGTGGTCTAAATTCTGAGGCGGTCCGGCTCGAGCCAGGCAAGATTTCGGGTGCCGTAAAGAGCTCAACCGGTGATGGCTACTACTTCATTAGATTGTTTAGCAAATCAGCCGAACAGGTTCATTACGAATACATACACATACCGCTCACAGCTTTCGACGAACAGTTAGATAAGATCAAAAGAGAAGGTAAAGTGCAGGAATACATCAAGATTACAGAGGATAAATAGAGATGTACATACTACCCGAACTAGATTATGCCTACGACGCGCTATCGGGGCATATCAGCGCCGATATCATGCGTCTTCATCACAGCAAGCACCACCAAGCTTACATTGATAAATTGAACCAGGCGGTTGAACCATATCCCGATCTAGCAGCCCAATCCTTGGGCGGCATATTGAGTAATCTCGATAGTATGCCGGAGGGTATACAGACCGTTTTGAGGAATCACGGTGGCGGTCATTACAACCACAGCTTATTCTGGAAGTTCATGTCTCCGAATGGTGGTGGCGAACCAACTGGCGCGACCGCCGAGGCGATAGTCGCTCGCTATGGTAGCTATCAGGGTTTTGTCGATATTTTCAGCCAGGCCGCATTAGGTGTCTTTGGCAGTGGCTGGGTATGGTTACTACCCGATATGGAGATTATCACTAGCCCAAACCAGGATAACCCGATAATGCTGGACAAGCCTGATCCGATCCTGGGATTGGATGTATGGGAGCATGCCTACTATCTCGACTATAAGAACGTTCGCGCTGACTACATCAAAGCATGGTGGGATATTGTTGACTGGCAATACATAGACGAACGACATAAAAATAACCTCCGATAGGAGGTTATTTAGTCGCTTTCAGAACTTATCTGGCGGGCCCGACCGGATTCGAACCGGCGATCTCCTCCGTGACAGGGAGGCGTGATAGGCCAGCTTCACTACGAGCCCATCAGACAAATTCTCAAAACAAACTAGTAGACACTTGATTGTATTGACCTGATACATCATACCAATTAACCCTTTTCATATCAATAGTTCGTTTATTTAGGGTGGCCACAGTGTTATAATTACTGATGCAACGCCGCTGTAGCTCAGCTGGTAGAGCGGCGCTTTCGTAAAGCGTAGGTCACCGGTTCGATCCCGGTCAGCGGCTCCATGAATTGATTTCTATGAAGAAAAGAGCTAGAGAATTATTCCAGGTCATTAGGACAGATACGGTCGTTACCACCTTGATGGTCACGATCATCCTTTTGGGTATTGCGTATTGTGTATATTTAGGTCTATCGATAAAACCTCGCGATCTTCAGGTTGCAATTCAATATACGTCATTCGGACCAACGAATCTCTACAAGGAGAAATGGTATTATCTGTTTAGTTTTGTAATATTTGGGTTGTTTATTGTCATTTCGCACATAATTATCATGATAAAGATGATGGAGTCTGGTCGCAGGCAGCTTGCTGTCATGTTCGGTTATTTGACGTTAGTAGTGCTGGTACTGGCCATAATAATCACGAGATCAGTGCTAGGCATTGCTGCACTATAATATGACAGACATAGAGATACCGTCAGGCAAACGCACTAGGCAGTACAGATTTTTTGAGATCGTACCTGGGGCCATAAGCTACGGCATGATAATCTTACTGATTGTTTTATCTGTGTTTAGCCCGATAGCTGCCGCTGCATACCTACTAGTCTGTATCATAACGCTACTCATCAAGGCCATTACTATCGCGGCACATGTTATCGGCGGCCGGAGAACAATGGTTAGGGCAGAAAATATCGATTGGCACGGCCGTCTCGCTCAGTTGGAGAATCCAAAACAGTCATTCAAACGTCTGAGTTCCTCAAGCTCTCAAGGATTTGCGTACGATGTACATATCGGCAATCTTCGATCGATGTCAGAGTCGCTATCACGTTATCCGAGGCCTTCAGAGGTTTATAACGTTGTCATTATTGCGGCTTACAACGAGTCAATTGATGTTATCGACCCGACCATACAGTCAGTCATCGATACGACTTATGACAACAAGAATCTCGTCATTATTCTTGCGTATGAGCAGAGAGGTGGCGATGAGATTGCCCGAACAGCCGAGATATTAAAAGATAGATATAGCAGCACTTTCATGTATTTTGGCACTATCATGCACCCAACTGACCTTCCTAACGAGGTAAAGGGCAAGGGAGCTAACATAACATACGCTGGATATCGGGTCGTCGATATTTTAAAGAAGCTTAGCATTCCGGCTGAAAATACCATTGTCACTACGCTTGACAGTGACAACCGGCCTCATCGAACCTATTTTGACTACGTGACGTATGAGTTTATTGTTCATGAAAACCGCAAGAAACTATCATACCAACCGATAGCCCTGTATTTTGGTAACATCTGGGATGCTCCTGCGCCGATGCGAGTGATCGCCACCGGCAATTCATTTTGGACGATCATTTCTTCGATGCGGCCTCATATTTTGAGGAACTTTGCTTCGCATTCACAGCCGATGGATGCTCTGATGGAAATGAATTTTTGGAGCAAGCGGACCATCGTCGAGGATGGACACCAGTATTGGCGTAGTTATTTCCATTTTGACGGAGATTACGACGTTATACCGATACATGTTCCTATCTATCAGGACGCGGTTATGGCCGATACCTACAAGGGCACCTTGATAGCTCAGTTTAAGCAGCTCAGGCGTTGGGCGTATGGTGCGTCCGATGTTCCTTATGTCGCCGAGAGGATCTTTACCAGAAAGCGTACAGTGCCGTTCTGGGCGGCAATCGCTCGGTTGGCTCGTTTGCTCGATGGACACGTGACGCTCGCCAGCATGTCCCTACTGGTTGCGCTGGGCGGTTGGCTGCCGTTGCTGCTGAATAGCGAGGCTGCCAGGGAGATATCAGCCCATAGGCTTCCAGAAGTGGTCAGCAGTATTCAGTTCATCGCTATGAGCGGCATGCTCATCACTATATTTTTGAGCATGAAGATGCTTCCAAAACGGCCAGAGCGATACAAACGGACCCGAACTCTAGGTATGGTATTACAATGGATTCTAATGCCTGTCACCGCTATTGTCTATAACTCGTTTGCGTCGTTTAATGCTCAGACTCATCTGATGTTTGCTCGATACTTGGATAATTTCGACGTTACCGAGAAGGCGACTGTTGACTCGGTCGCTCGCGCGAAACAAGCGAAGGTCGACCGACGCGCTTCAAAGTAATTAGCAGATCATGCTTTATCGCATACTGCAGGGCAGCAGCTTGGTCGAATTGCTTTAGGGCTTGGTGAGTTGTTGCCTCAATTAGCTCGGTATTCAGTTTGTTTCCACTAGCCGCTAGCTGTAAAGCGACGTTTTCCGCTAGATCGAGGGAGTGCCTCTTGCCAGACTCGATATCGTGAGTAAATCCGGCATTAATACTAATAGTTAGCCTCGATAGGCTAAATGGCTCACTGGATCCATTGCTCGAGTAAACTCGTTCATTGATAGCTGCCATCGGCCGTTCCTCTGTGGTGAATACCATCTGGCAGGTGTCACACCGACGCCTTCTCCAGACTGAGGCCGTTTTTGTTCGTGGTCTCGAGTTAGCAACTGAAGTGTCTTTTGCCGAGCAGTTTATACAAATCATGTCTACATATTGTCATATCGCTATAGAAAATGCTAGTGGATATCATGCGGATAAAATATTACCCCCGACTACATCAGGGGTAATATTTCGGCATAACCGCGGTGGGTTACTGTTTGTGAGTACGTTTCTTGGTTGAGCGTCTTGCTTCTTGCCAAGTCTCGTTTAGCTCGTAATCCAGTTGAAAGTTGTCTAGTTTTGATTGAGTTTCTTTACCCATACCCACATATTAGCATAAGCAAAACAAAATGTCAATAGAACGGTTGGCTGGTGGTTATATCACGGTATGCATAAACTACTTGTGACAGAGTTGATATGTGGTGTGGAAAAGGTAGGGGGAGATGGGGATAAGAATATTCAATAGATATAGGATATCGGCTGAAGCCTCCTTCGCTCGCTTGCAAAAGAAAATATCTGCGGTGCTTTCTTTTGCTTCATTCGCTACGCCGGTGAAGCTGCACGAAGCTTTGCGTGAACTTGTTCAATACAAAGCGAGAAGGCGGAAGATCGAAGCGATACCTCTTTTGCTCTGCAAAAGGACGTTTCTCATCCCATATCTCGCCATGCAAGACAAAAATTCCACCGTGAGGTGGAATCTCTGTCTTGGTGGGCGATATAGGATTCGAACCTATCACCTCGTCAACGTCAATGACGCGCTCTAGCCAAATGAGCTAATCGCCCGTACCGATTAATCATAGCAAAATAGGGGTGGTAGGGCAATATTGTATGTTAATATATATTTAGATGTTGAAACGGCCTAACCAACTGTAGAGTCTCGTCGGTCAGATGGAAACGTACGATAACGTGTCCAGAAGAGTGAAAGTTTTCGGTGGAACAGCCTACGGGCCCGAAACATGCTGCGGACATTAGTCTACGATGGCATGTTTTTTATTTATTAAAAAGGAGACGGAATGAACCAAGAAGAACTATACGCGATGAGGCACAGCCTCGCACACATTACTGCTCAGGCAGTCCAGAGGCTATGGCCCGGGGCTAAATTTGGTGTTGGTCCGGTCATTGAAAACGGGTTTTATTATGACATTGACCTAGGCGAGACAAAGATCTCCGAGGACGACTTTAAAAAGATTGAAAAAGAAATGCGATCTATCATTAATAAGGATTTTCCATTTGAACGATCAGAAAAAGCGATCGATCAAGCGATCGATTGGGCTAGAGAAGGTGTTCAGCCATACAAGGAAGAGCTTTTAAATGACCTAAAGCGTTCAGGCACAACCGTCGCCAAAGATCTCGACAGTGCTGAGTTGGGGCTAGCAGCTGATGGTGAATCTGCAGTAGAGAACGTATCCTTCTATACTGACGGTGACTTTACTGATCTATGTCGTGGTCCGCATGCTGCGAGTACCGGTAAAGTCGGTGCTTTCAAACTGATGCGTGTCGCTGGAGCTTACTGGAGAGGTAATAGTAGTAACGCACAAATGCAGCGACTATATGGCGTAGCGTTCGAAACACAGCAGGAGTTGGATGACTATTTAATAATGCTTGATGAGTCTGAAAAACGCGACCATCGTAAGTTCGGTCAGGATCTGGATTTGTTTTTCATCTCAGACGTAGTCGGAAAAGGCTTACCACTATTGCTACCACGGGGTGAAAAGATAAAACATATATTAATGCAGTTTATGCGTCAACAAGAAGAAGCGCGTAACTATACCTACGTCTCAACACCAGTACTTACCCAAGAGGAGCTTTACAAACGCTCTGGCCACGCTGATTATTATCTCGAAAATATGTACGCGACAGCTCCAGATGAGGAGGGCAACAAGTTTTACATAAAGCCGATGAATTGCCCGCATCATCATATGGTTTTTGAGAGACTCCAGCCATCGTACAAAGACTTACCATTGCGTCTATCAGAACACGCCGGTTTGTATCGTTATGAACTTTCCGGCACATTGACAGGACTTATCCGGATGCGAGGTCCTATCACCCAGAACGATTCACATATGTATATGACCGATGATCAGGTAGGCAAAGAATTTGACGATCTGCTACAGTTCTTTAAATATGTATATGAGACATGTGGTGTTAAAGGATATTGGTATAGACTATCATTGCCAGACTTTAGTAAAGGTAAGTATGCTGGAGATAAGGATAAATGGCAAAAGGCATCGGAAACTATCCGCCAAAGTCTAGAGAAATCTGGCGAGCCATTTGTCGCTGTCGAAGATGAAGCGGCGTTTTATGGTCCAAAACTGGATGTCCAGATCAAAAATGTTCATGGCAAGGAAGACTCAATCGCCACAGTCCAGATTGATATTTTGGTACCTGAGCGCATGGGGATTACATATATTGATAGCGAAGGTCAAAAACAGTATCCTGTTGTTATCCACAAATCGATCATGGGCGCCTTTGAGCGTTTCATGGGATTCTTAATCGAGCAGACGGCCGGATGGTTTCCGTTTTGGCTGGCACCCGAGCAGGTCAGGATCTTGACGATTAACGACACCGTAGCGGACTACGTCGGAGAGATAAGGCAAATCCTGGACGGAGTAGTTTTGATGCAGCCTATGAAGTATAACGAACTACGATATTCGGTAGACGATCGCAACGAGTCTCTCGGCAAAAAGATTCGCGAGGCAACAACCTGGAAGATACCGGTCCAGCTAATCGTTGGCCCAAAGGATGCTGAAGCACGGGAAGTTAGCGTACGCACACAAAAGGGCGAGGAAAAGGTAGCGCTGGATAGCCTAGGTGACTATCTGAGAG
>JBARQK010000097.1:0-8958 GCA_049643705.1 Saccharimonadaceae bacterium (SeqCode)
GCGCGGACTGATGCATAAAACTTCAGTGCGTTTCCGCCGGTAGTAGTCTCTGGATTGCCAAACATAACGCCGATCTTCATACGGATCTGGTTGATAAATATAACAGTTGCCTTACTCTTATTGATGATGCCCGTGAGTTTACGTAGAGCCTGACTCATCAGACGAGCCTGGAGACCCATGTGACTGTCGCCCATATCGCCATCGATCTCGGCCTGTGGCACTAGTGCCGCAACCGAGTCAATCACGATCAGATCAACCGCGTTCGAACGAACCAACGTCTCGACAATCTCGAGAGCCTGCTCGCCATTATCTGGTTGAGAAACTAACAAATTGTCAGTATCGACACCTAGCTTTTTAGCATAGGCTGGATCCAAGGCATGTTCGGCATCGATAAACGCCGCCGTACCGCCTTGGCGCTGCATCTCGGCGATTGCATGCAGTGTCAGGGTGGTTTTACCACTAGATTCCGGCCCATAGACCTCTATGATACGTCCTTTTGGATAGCCGCCACCGAGCGCGATATCCAGCGAAAGTGAACCTGACGACAGCAGCTCGACGTCGACTCTCTTTGCCTCTCCTAGTTTCATGATCGAACCATCACCAAACTGTTTGGTTATCTGATCCATTGCTAGGCCTAATGCCTTTATTTTACCCTCGTTTGCCACGGGTTTGTCAGTCGCGACCGATGCGTCAGTTTTTTTAGCCATTTCCCCTCCAAAGCTTGCTTTTATCTAATCTATATTTTACTCCATAACCTCTAGATATGAAAGTTTGCTATAATAATAAACAATGAAAACATCCAAAGGTTTTACGGTTATTGAGCTGCTAGTCGTGTTGGTCTTTGCCGGTACTGCAGCGATAATATTTCTAAACGGCAGAACCAGCTATGATGCGATGCAACGCGATAACCAACGCAAGATCGCCATCAATGCAATGTACTACAGTTTAGAGGAAGTATTCTACGAAAAAAATAAATACTACCCAGAATCACTCGACAGCAAAACCTTGCGATCCGTTGACCCAGAACTATTCACTGACCCATCTGGTATAAAACTAGGTGAGGGTAACAGCACATATCGATACGAACCGGCTGCTTGTACAGACGGCAAGTGCAAGAGCTATTCATTGATAGCAGTCATGGAACGCGAAGACGACTACCGACGCGATAGTCGTAATCGCTAGCTAGTCGATGGCTTCATCCGGAACAGGTCGTCCGTTTTTGAACGCTTCAACAGCATTTGTGATTATAGCGGTCTGAACCTTGGGGTCGGCTACATACTGGAAACGATAGGTGGTTTCTTCACCCTCCGTACTGAGACGTAACGTACCATAGTTCAACAATGTCGGTATCAAGCCATTCTGCTTGAAGCTAGCGTCCTCTATACTTCCCAAGCTAACAGACTGCTCATGCCGGGCAAATAAACTCTGCTGTATTTCTTGGATAACGCTTTCATTTGTCATGAAAAATTTATTCTGTGTATATATCCAAACAGCAACATAACCAAACAAACCGATTAGTATAATCAGAGGAAGAGCGATCGCTACCAAGGTGTCATAGCTGACCGGTGGATCCTGCATATCGACTATCATTGGATAGCCTAGCAGTATGGCTATTATCAAAACAATCACGATACTTGTAACAAGAACTGGCACGAGTAGCCCTATCGGGTGGCGTCTGACATGTAGTATGACGTATTCGCCTGGACTCAGATTTAGAAACGGAAATTTACGCACCGATTCCTCGTGTTTGCGTTTTATCTCGTCACTAATAACCATTTTGTGAGGCTCAATAGGTCGTGTGGTATGAAATACCTCAGGCTCGTTGCCATACTGCCTGCGGATCTTTGGATCAAAATTACTTCCTGGTTCTGCTGGCGGTGCCGCTGTGACGTGAGAATCGCGTTCAATAACTTTCTCGTAGTCCGGTTCTGCGACAACGTCAGATTCCGGCGGATGGGCGTAAAGTGGCTTGCCCTCGGCATCGTAAGCAACTGGCTTGCTGTAGTCTGGCTCGTTTTGCTCTGGCTGCATACGCACCTCCGTTTAATTACAGTGTAATTATACCTATTTTTTGATATGTTTTCTAGCTCTCGGCGTAACGCGACGTCCACGCGGTGTCCGCTCGATAAAACCGATCTGCATCAGATAAGGCTCATAGAAATCCTCAATAGTCGTTGCTTCGTCGCCAGTTAACGCGGCAATCGTCGTCAGACCAACCGGACTATCGCCATAGTTTTCGACTATCCGCTCTAGCATCTGCCTATCAGCGGGATCCAGGCCTAACTCGTCTATCTCTAACATAGCTAGAGCACTATTCGTGTTAGAGACGTCGATAATCCCGTCGCCGTTGACATCTGCGTAGTCGCGTACGCGCTTTAATAATCGGTTGGCGATGCGCGGCGTCAATCGAGCGCGTGTTGACAACAGCTTAGCGGCCTCAGGATGCATTTCACTATTCAGTATGCGAGCGGCACGTGTTATAACCTGACTGATCTCGTCGTTTGTATAAAACTCCAAACGATAGATATGACCAAATCGATCACGGAGCGGCGCGGCCAAGCTGCCGGTTCGCGTTGTTGCGCCGATGACAGTAAACTTCGGCAGATCAAGGCGGACTGAACGAGCGGCAGGACCTTTACCTATCACAATGTCGAGCTTGAAATCTTCCATGGCGCTATACAGAACTTCTTCGACCGTACGACTCAGCCTATGAATCTCGTCGATAAACAAGATGTCGCCATCCTGAAGGTTAGTCAGGATACTGGCTAGATCACCCGCTCGTTCGATTGCCGGCCCGCTGGTCACCCTCAGTCCGACGCCCATCTCATTGGCGATCACTGTTGCCATGGTCGTCTTGCCGAGTCCCGGAGGGCCGTACAATAAAACATGATCGATCGGCTCACTGCGCATTTTGGCGGCTTCAATGCTGAGTTTTAAGTTCTTTTTTAGGCGCTCCTGACCAACATATTCATCAAAACTCTGAGGTCGCAAAGATACTTCGATAACTTGTTCGTCGACGTTATCGTCATGGAGGACAGTGTCCACTATTCTTTCAATAGCCATATAAAACTATTATCTCACAATCTTTATCTGTTTTTGGTCAAATCGCTGCATTATCCTGTCGCGGATAAGCCTCAGTGTGTTTGAGTCAACCTTGTGTGGCTCAATCTTTTTAGTACCAAAACCGGGGTCAGTAAAGATCTCGTTTCCAGCTTTAACCGCCGAACTATAGCGCGGCCTTAGCTTGAAATGAACATGTGTTGGCTTGCCTTCTCGAGCTGCATCGTTCATGTCACATGCAAAGTTAAAATAGACTGGATGAAAGGACTGACTGATTGCTGCCTCTAGTTCTCTAACTAAATTACGCAGTCCTAGCCACTGTTTGTCACTGAGATCACCTAGCGCCTGATGATGGTCCACGGCCGTTATGAAAACAGCCCCCAGCAAACCTTGGTTTTCCATCAAGACGACTCGCCAACCCAAAGATTGATCAATAATTACGTCGTTATTGTCTGAATTGATGATATCGCATATCTCACAGCTAATTTTCAAAGTTTGACCCTGCCGTAGTTAACCTTGAAGAGCTTGCCTAATTCGTTGTGCTGTCGATAAGTCACTAGAAACGTTCTTCAAAGCTTCGTTTGCATCTGCCAGAGTATACCCGAGCGCCATCAGCGCCTCCAAGGCCTCGTCAGTAGTATCGAGTTCGACCTGAACTGGGACGCCAGTCTGATAGGCAGTTGGCAGGCCGACCTTGTCGTGCAGGTCAACAGCGACTCTTTCGGCAGTCTTCTTACCAACACCGCTTGCCTTTGTAATGTAACTATGGTCCGAATTAGCTATGGCATTACGCACCTGTTCGGCAGTGCCTAAACCCAATATCGCTAGCGCTGCCTTCGGGCCTACACCCTGAACCGTGATCAACATTTCAAATAATTTTTTAGCCGCAAGTGTCGAAAAACCGAACAACTCCTGGGCCTGTTCGCGGATATGATGATAAGTGTAAAATTTAACGTCCTTATCGAGCAAAGTCGCCTCATAATCGCCGAGTGCCACCTGAACTTCATAGCCAACACCAGCAACATCAACAATCACCGCGCCATTGAACTTCTCCGCCACCCTGCCTATCACATGAGCTATCATCCTCCCATTATCGCACACCCCTATCTGCTAGAGGACAGTCCTCTAGCGGTAATAAAGCGCATTCACTCGACTATGTAGCCGTCAGCCCTTTCGAATGATAGCTCGTCCGTATCATCGTTATCATCACCTGTCTCAGCTACAAAGTGGTGGTATTCTTCCCGATTTCCTCCGAATAAACTCAGTACACGTTCAGTTTCAAGCCAGGAAGACTTGCGTCTACCGATATAATAATCGATGCTTGAGTAGGAATATGATCGCCAATCCTTAGGATTGCGGTGTATATACCGAGATATATGATGCAGATAGGCGTCACTGTCGATTCTCCGCGCTAGATAGCGGCTCTGAAAAACGTGACCGACGCGGCCGTGTCGTTTGTTGAAATACATGCTATAGCTCGTCATCAGAGAACGCATGAAACGTGCGATGGCGTCCATCTCGGTTTGATACACCAATATATGTATATGATTATCCATCAAGCAATAACTTAGTAGTTCTAGCTCGCCAGAGTAATCCTTGTAGACGACACGAGCACTACTGATAGTTCGTTCACCTGAAAGATATCGCTTGAAAAGACTGAGAAAATACGCCTTATCAAGGTCATCGATAAATACAAGATCTTTGTTAACCCCTCTCGTATAGATATGATAATAGGCGTCAGTCTCATACTGCTTAATCGCATTTCTCGTCGGCATACCCGCATTATACGCTAGAGGACTGTCCTCTAGCAAGGAGTTTGAGCTAGGAGGGGCGGTGCATTAGGGAGTGGGTAATGGCGGTAGCAAGGGCGTCGGCGGCATCGTCCGGTTTTGGCACTTCAGTTAAGTTCAGCTGTAGTCGGACCATTTCTTGGACTTGTTTTTTATCAGCTTTGCCGTAGCCCGTGATGGTCTGTTTGATCTGCAAGGGCGTGTACTCTGCAATGGACATTCCTGCCAATTTACCGGCCAGCATGGCGACGCCACGGGCGTGAGAAACGCTTATCGCTGTGGTAACATTCTGCGCAAAGAAAAGCTTTTCAATCGACATGGCATGCGGCTGAGTTTCGGCAATAATCTCATTGAGACCATTGAATATTTCAACAAGTCGTTCCTCGAGCGGCGTATGTGCTGGCGTCCTGATAACACCGGCTGTAACTAATGTAGTTTTATTTTTTACAACATCGACAACGCCGAAACCCAATATGCCTGTACCTGGGTCGATGCCGATGATTCTCATTTTTGATACCCGAAAAATAAGAGTTGATCAATCGGCAAATAATTTGTTCGGTCAGTGTCTGTCATCTACATATAATTATAGTCTATTTGCCAC
This sequence comes from Saccharimonadaceae bacterium (SeqCode), assembly GCA_049643705.1. Lineage (GTDB taxonomy): Bacteria > Patescibacteriota > Saccharimonadia > Saccharimonadales > Saccharimonadaceae > JBARQK01. The sequence goes on from JBARQK010000097.1 coordinate 5,452, forward strand.
GTGAGCTGAACTTTGATCGAACTCTACCTGCCGCTCTCTTTAAATCATCACGCCACTCCCAGCCAGCGTAAGCAAGTGCCAGCACCCCAACTCCGCCTACAGCCCACCATGCGGCAAAAGCCTTGGATCCATCCTGAACGCTGGCGACAGCAAACGGTACATCCGGCACCGAACTCGCCAATACAACGGCCTTACGACAACGATTGGTTTCTGGATTACGCTCATAACCACTGTCACACGGCTGGATGATATCTTCAGCGCTAGCGATTCTCTTACACCGGCCAGTAGAGGGATTACGAAACTGATCATCGGCGCATGGCTTCAAGACGCTAGCGACAGTCGCCACGATCGATCGACAACGGCCCGTTTCTTCGCTGCGGTATTGCCCATCCTTGCATGCTTTCGGCGCAGATGCGACAACTATATTGCGACAACGATTTGTCTCTAGACTGCGATATTGATCATCTCGGCATGGCACTAATTCGACACTTCCCTTGCCTGGTTCGACCGAAATCGTTGGCTCGACATAAAGCGTATTTTCGACCGTTAACGGTGAAGGATCGCCCCAAGACCATTTCTCTTCGTCTCCAAAATAAGCCCAAGTCTTCCCGATATTTGCAGCATTATCACTACCCGAATAAGCAATATCCGTCGGATAAACCTTCAAACCATAAATATCCTCGAACCAAACAGAGCCTTCCGACGATATAATCAACGGCTCATTGTCGATTGCCTGGTAGATCGTCGCGAAATCTCCCGCACCCAATACGCCCGACAGCTGAGAACTATTCGCGCTAGTCGATGATGTTCCTGGCGTGCCAGTGCGTAAAATAAAATTCGACAGATCGATCGGCGAGTCGCTCGGATTTGTGATCTTTATATATTTGCGACAACCGGCCATCAGTTTATTAAAGTCGCTCGACGAACAGTCTTTGTCGATAGAGGCCAGCACCTCAACTACTCTAAACGGCAGGCTTTCGATAGGAAAATACAGCTGCGAAGAATTTAGCTTGTTATCAGTTGCGACCTTGAAATCGACCGAAAGTTTTCCAGTCCTAGTCGTCGTACCAAACGTACTGCGCCGCCATGCCTTGCTGGCGACATTCGCCGGCATATCACCGGACTCTACATGAACCTGCTCGATCACGCTACCGCCGCGAACCACCTGGATAGACTTGTCCAGATCGGCAGTGCTCATTCCAGGACAAATCGTAAACCTCTGAACATCAGGGTTACCGGTTTCGATACCACTCAAACTCTCGGTGTAACCCAGATGCGACTTTGGCTTTAGAAATCCATCGAGTTGAATCTCACACTGATAGTCATCATCAATGCTCGAAGCAAGCAAAATTATTCGAATATTCGACAGGTCGATAAAATCGTCACTGGTATTATAGATTTCAACAAATTCATAGCCCTTGGTTCTGGTGAATTTAAAACTGGACAGCAATATGTCATTTTCATAAACAGGTAGGTACTGCAGTTGCGGGGTGACAGTGACAGGCTCTGGAGTCTGCAGACTGGCAACCGCTGCAGGTTTTGGTACTATCTCCTCTTTTTCTTGGGCCACTTTGACAATAACTGGTTCCGGCGTTGACTCTACAATCTCCTGGATATCCGGTGACTGCTCAGTATTATCAATAGCAAGAACAGGCGAAGTCTCGATGGGTTCAAGTAGTGCTCCATCTGTTGCACCGGCTACAGGTTGAAAAGCTAGGCTGTTTACAACCAGGACAGTAGCTAGGACGATGCAGGTAAATCTTTTCACGACTTTAATAGCTTATGCTTACATATAAGCACTCAGTTAATTTTCAGTCAAGTCTCTATTCTATTTCTACTAAAATATCAGCATTAGTGTGCACGTCGACAACATCGTCGAGATCGTCTAGTGCATCGAGAACTTTTATAACTTTCCTTGCCGTTTCGACGTCTGTGACTGGGACGAGATTATTGGGTATGTATTTCAAACCGGCATCCTTGACGGTCAAGCCGGCCTTGGACAATTGCTCTCGAACACTCGCTAGATCTTTTTGACCCGTATAGACAACTGTTAGGCCGTCTTCCTCTACGGCATCATCCGCGCCAGCATCTAGTATCGACAGCAACGCATCTTCGCCGGTCTCGGCGACTTCGATAACGCCTTTTCTGGTAAATTGAAACGTTACACTGCCTGGGTCAGCGATAGTCCCGCCGTTTTTCGTTAAAGCAGTACGGACATCTGGATAAGTTCGGTTTTTGTTGTCAGTTGCAACTTCGATAACTATACCGATGCCACCTGGACCGTAGCCCTCGTAAGTTATCTCCTCTAAAACAGCTGCATTTTTGTCATTAACACGATCGATTGCCCGTTGGATGTTCGCACCCGGCATATTTGCCGCTTTTGCTTTCTCTATCGCCAGTGCCAAAGTCGAATTCATCGTAGCATCGGTTCCACCACGCGCAGCGATAGCGATCTGATTGCCGAGACGTGTAAATATAGCGCCTCGTTTAGCGTCTTTGGCGCCTTTTTCTCGCTTGATAGTGGACCATTTGCTATGACCTGACATATTAGATCTTATTATAACATTTATTCGATGATTGACGAGTCTCTGAGCCGGTATTTCGTAACGCGCAGTAGATAAATAACGACCGAGACGATTGCTCCATAGCAGATCAATACTAACCACAGCGGCATTTGAATCTCGATCTGTGCCCAAGTTTCATCTGCAAAAAAACTAGCAACCGAGATCATGTACCCTAGTAATGTTTGAGCGAGCCATGCAAATAACACGGCCACTATCGGCAGCCAGACAAATAACCCAGCCCCAAAAACCAACAGCATCGCTAGGGGCACTAACGGCAAAATCATCAGATTTGCAAGTAAGCTCAGCAGACTGAATGAACCGAAGCTATAGATGATTATCGGCAACGTCACTATCTGCGCAGCGACCGTTTCACCGGCAACTTGACGAACCGTACCGGGCTCTTTGTCGCCAAAGAAATATTGCTGCAATAATGGAGCGACGATCATCACCCCGCCAAACGCCAGAAAACTTAACAGCCAACCCATGTCGCCCCATAAATAGCCAGGATTCCATAGCGCCGTACCACTAGCGACAATTATTAGCAAAGTTACTGGATGAAATTTCCTGCCAAAGTACCAGGCGACCAGCCCTAGTCCTGCAACTATTCCAGCTCGAGTCATACTCGGACTGAGACCGGTTATCGAAACAAATCCAACGATCATAGCGATTGCCGATATAAACGAAAGATACCTCGAGACCCTGGCGAACGCACGCCTAGTTAGGCGTACTAGAACCGAAAGATTATAGCCGCTGGCAACAACTATATGGGTCAATCCTACCGCCTGCAAAGTCAGAATCAGATCATCCGGAAGGTTGCTTTTCTGACCGAGTAAATATCCTAATCCCAGGCCCGACTCTGGTTGATCGATGTATCTATTTACGCCCTCAGAGAATTTATCCCGAATATTCAGCGCGATATCACCAAATTCACTGCGAGTCGCCT
>JBARQK010000098.1:0-8497 GCA_049643705.1 Saccharimonadaceae bacterium (SeqCode)
GACCTATCGCTGTCCTGGGGTTTGATTAGTGTTGCTGGTCAAATCCTTTGGTTGATGTATGGCCTGGGAATATCCAGCCAGTCACTAGCAGTTATGAGTTCCATTACTCTCACGATGGCAGTTATAATGCTCGTCATGAAAATAACCTACGAGAATCAAAAGAAAAATTAATCTATTTCTTCTCTAGGTATTCACGAATGCTCTGAGCTGCGCTAGCACCTTCGCCAACAGCCGAAGCGATTTGCATGGTTGCTCCAGATCGAACATCGCCACTGGCGAAAACGCCTGGTACAGCAGTTTGTAGATGATTGTCTGTGATAATATGACCTATCGGATCCAATTGCACACCAGAATCAACGAGGAACTGCGTGTTAGGTTTTAGACCAATGAATACAAAGACACCGTCTGTTTCAATATCAAGTTTTTGGCCGTCTTTGGTGACGCTAACCGACACGACTTGGCCAGAATCATCGGCGTTGATGCTGTCTGGCGTAGTTGCTAAATGAACAGTTATCTTGCCCTGGTCGATGAATTCCTGGAGATCTCTCTGTAAAACATCGCTAGCCTTGACCGTGCTACGGACTACCAAGTCAATGTGCGAAGCAAATCGTGTCAAAAAGATTGCTTCCTGGACAGCAGAATTACCACCACCGACTACGACTAGTCGCCTATCGCGGTAAAAAGCGCCGTCACATGTCGCACAGTAGTGAACTCCGCGACCGTAATATTCGGACTCTCCCGGAATGCCCAGCTTGTTATAATCACTGCCGGTTGCGATCAGCACAGCTCTGGCCTTGACGTCCTTGCCGTCGACAGTCAATACTTTGGTTTCGCCTTCCAGTCTCAGAGCCGAAACATCACCGAAATCGATGACAGCACCAAAGCGTTCTGCTTGTTTTTGTAACTCATCAGCTAACTTTAGGCCCTCTATGCCTTCAGAGAATCCTGGATAATTGTCTACTTTATCGGTTATAGCCGCTAGACCACCAACCACTGCTTTCTCGTACAATATCGTTTCGATGTCCTCCCGGGTTGTGTATATTGCAGCCGTTAATGCACTCGGACCGGCGCCAATCATGACGACGTCATGTATCTTATCAGGTGTCATTAAAGACCTCCGTAGAGTAGCTTGATTAATTCTTGTGGCATTTCAGGTTGCGCGATCGTAGCTGGGGGATCGATCGCCATGATGACAAATTTCAGAGGTGTGTTCGGTGGAATATCATCGCCCTGGCCCTTTTCGGCATAAGCCTGGTCGCTAGGTATAGAGATTTCACGAACACCGCCGATCTTCATGCCTTTGACGCCCGCTTTCCAACCTTCTATCAAACCAGAGCTAGCTGTAACTGGTAGCGGAGCTTTCAACTTTCCGTCAGAAATAGACTGGTCAAAGACCTTGCCTTTTGGATTCCAGCCGATATAGTACGCAGCATATGACGTACCGTCAGCGATCTCGGCACCCGAACCAACCACTAGATCAACCTTTGATAATTCTTTGATATCGTCTAGATTAAACTCACCAACGCGAGACGCGTATTGATTGACGCTAGTGTAGTATTTTGATGACAACTCATCGGCCTGTTTTTGAACTGCCTCAGTATATTCTTTATATTTTTTAGAATATTCCGCCTGCATCGTCTCGGCACGCTTACTGTCTTTGGCACTATTTTCATTTGCTAGGATTATCACGGCAAAAGATCCGATCGTACCGACAAACAGAACTAGTGCAATTATCCAGATACCTATACGTTGGCTTTTCTTTGTGGACATCTATCCTCCTCGATATATCTAGCTCTCGGGCAGTAAACAACCTTCCAGATGGAAAGTTATATTGACACCTTTAAGCCCATAAAATTAAGCTTTAGCTATACATATTATAGCACGTAGCTAGAGCTTGTGGGGTGTAAAATAGTCATCGTCGCTAGTTGTCGACAACAGCCAAAGAGCGATTGCTTCGCGCCATGACAATATATCCCTATATCCGATTAGGTCTGCAAGTGAACGAACCAAGGCCACTGGCCAACCAGCAAAACGTAGCCAGCCGCGTTCCAAAATGGCATAATTCTCACCGATCGGTACGACCGAAAATGGCACGCGAGGTTTATATGGCTCAACGGCCTGGCCATTTAGATATCTTGCTACATAAACGCCGTCATGCAGTGCAGTCTGAGCCAGTCCGCTGTACTTTGTATCGGCATTATCGCCTAGAACATAGATGTGATTTGCCGCTAACAGATGCTCGTTAACTTTTATCCTTCCGCTAGGACTAAACTGAAAGATTGACTCATGACGCTTAAAAAACTGATTACAAGTAACGCCCGAAGTCCAGATAACGCTGTGGGTCGGCATGGCTTCGCCATTAACAACCACGGAATCCTCATCAACTGATTCAACCTTACTGCTTAGGTGGACTGCGACACCTAGTTTCTCGAGCCGCCCTTTTGCCCTACGACTAGCAGATTCACTCAAACGTGGCAACAGTCTGGGCGCAGCCTCAATTATCGAAACGGACACATGACTCCTTTTTAGACCATAGCGACGACACAGCCGTTTGATGTAATGCCGGAGCGACCCCGCGAGTTCCACGCCGGTCGGACCACCACCGATAATGACATAGTTTTTGTCCAATACGTGGTTCTCGGCGATATCAGTATAGATACTTTGTTTAAGTCGGTGGATTTCTTCATAAGATTTAATCCCCATGGCGTATTTATCTAGCCCAGGGATACCAAAAAAGCTAGTAACCATCCCTAACGAGAGTATGCACGTTTCGTACTGATATCGTTCGCCTGATTTGCCGATCAGCACGCGATTGATCGAATCTAGACGATCGATAGTGTCGATCACGACGTTAACATTATCACGGTCACCAAAAATAGCGCCTAGTGATATCCAGGACTGCAGGCGACTATGACCGGTCGCAGAGCTAAAAAGTGTCGGGTAGTACTGAAAATCTTCGCGATCAGATATCAGGACGATGCGATTGTCCTCGTTTTTGGCGAGTTCTAGAGCTGCTTTGACTCCGCCAAAACCTCCGCCAACGATTACTATCCTACTTTTTATCATTGCTTGTATAATAGCAAATATAACCTTAACCAAAAAGGGGAAACATGGATACGACAACTGCCGGGCGCGTTTTGATAGGTGATTCCCTGGGCTTTCATATCATCTTTGTCCTGCTATCGATAGGTTTGCCATTCTTGATGAATATCCTCGAATGGTTCGCCTGGCGCAATAATGACGATAAATTGCGAAGTTTCGTCAAACTACTAGGACGATGGACTACCGTTCTGGTCGTAGCCGGTATTATGAGCGGTACAGTCATCGCTCTCCAGTTCTCGACCCTATGGGCGCCATTTATCGATGCATCTAGACCATATGTCGGCAAGTTCTTTGCTCTAGAGGGCTACGCTTTCCTGATCGAAGCCGTATTTATGAGTTGGTATTTTCTGACGATCAGAGAAGTCGGCACATTTAAACACTGGTTGATCGGCCTTCCGATCACAATCGGCGCTGTTGGCTCGGCTATATTTATAACGATGGTCAACGCCTGGATGAATAATCCGTCAAACATCATTACCTCAACGACATTCAATGAAATAGCTCATTCCGTTACGGCCTACTTTTTTGCCACAACCCTAGCAGTGCTCGGCTATGTGGCGTGGCGTAGTCTCAAGAAAAAAGACGATGAATTCGTTCAAAAACTCATCGGTCGATTAGCGATAATTGGCGCGATATTAGTCGTCATCATAGGTCTGCTCGGGCACCAATCAGCCGTTGATATCGCTAACACTCAACCCCATAAACTAGCAGCTCTCGAACTGCTTGATGAAACGCAAACTAACGCGCCACTGCGTGTCGGTGGATCGATCAATCAAAGTGGCAAAGCCGAAGGCGGTATTGTCATCCCCGGCATGCTCAGTCTACTGGCCGGCTACTCAACCGAATACAAAGTAACTGGTCTCGACCAATTCCCGCGCGAAAAGTGGCCGATGCTCATCATACATGATCTATTCGATATAAAGATGGCCCTCGTCGGACTGTCATCAGCACTGATAATCGGTAGTGTAATATTTTACTGGCGAATCAAAAAACAACCTCGTTGGTTTGCAAAGCTTTTGACGATATTTAGCTTATCGGGAATTGTTATGGTTGAGCTAGGCTGGATGATGACAGAGCTAGGCCGTCAGCCTTACGCTATTTACGGCAAACTGCTAACGTCTGATGCTTTTACTACTGACGCCAAATTGATCGGCACTGGAATAATCTTTCCGATACTGTTCGTCGTGTTATTTATCGCTGTGATCTTTGCCCTACGTGCAACGACAAAGGCCTGGCGTAAAAGAGAGGAGTTGTCGTGGTAGTAGTTCTATACGCGATAATCCTGATACCGGTTGTTGTTTATCTGATTTTTTCAGTTTTTGAGGTTTGGTCCGCCATCCAGCTGAGCCGCAACCATAAATCAAAAAAACAACTCTACATACAGATAACTGGCGAATTAACGCATACAATACTAGTTTTTGGCTATGCGCAGTTTATGGTGACCCATTCCTCCCTCTTGACTCAGATCGGGGCAACATTGTACGTACCGATATCACTACTCATTTCGATGCTAGTGGTTCGCGGTGCCCTATACCTATATATATTCCATACCGATAAACCGCCGCGATCTGTTTATCTAGCTTTCATATCAACCTATCTCATGGGTGTCGTGGCGCTGGTCTGGGCGCTCGCAATCATCGTTCCAGAGATTATTTTTACTGGCTACGTTCCAGACACAGAGAGTATTGAAGCAGTTGCGTTCGTAGCTCCGTTTGTTTTGGCGATTTTAACTGTGCCAATATACATCGTTTACACAGAAGCCATCAAAAAACTAAAACAATAGATACTAAACCTAAGTCTCAAAACCCCCTCGGGTGCTGACCCGCCTCGCGTCATCCGCGGTGAGGGGTTTTTAAACTCAGGCATACTATGACTCTATTTCGAACTTCTCGAGCTGTTTCTTGTCCTTGATTGCCGTGCTGGTTTGAAGTTCGAGCAGCTGATCGTAAATACCACCTGATCTCGCTAGTACTTCTGGCGATCCGATCTCGTCGACGCGACCGTTTTTCAGAGTAATGATTCTATCGACTCCAGCGATCGTGCTCAGACGATGGGCGATGATGATAGTCGTTCGGCCCTTCATCAAGCGATCTAGGGCCTCCTGAACCAACTTCTCTCCCCTACTATCTAGTGAACTGGTGGCCTCGTCTAGAACGAGGATCGGCGCGTCTTTTAATATCGCTCTGGCAATCGCTATGCGTTGCTTTTGCCCACCACTCAGTTTCAGCCCGCGCTCGCCAATCTCGGTATTCATGCCGTTCTCTAATTTATCGATAAAATCAATCGCATTTGCTGCCTTGGCGGCCGCCCGAATATCCTTGTTTTTTGCGTGTGGTTTGGCGTATGCGATATTCTCACGAATCGTTCCGCTAAAAAGTGCGGGATCCTGAAATACAGAGGCAATGCTGTCGCGCAAACTCACTTGTCGAACGGTATTTATATCAACGCCATCGATAAATATATGTCCAGATGTTGGTTCATAAAAACGCATCAACAGACTAGTCAGAGTTGTTTTGCCTTCCCCGCTCTCGCCGACAACGGCAACTTTCTCATCAGGCTCTATCGTAAAATCGATGTTATGAAGTATCTGGTCTTTTTTGTTATAACCAAACGATACGTCCTCGTAGCGGATCGCGCCCTTTTTAACCTCTAGCACTGGCGCATGATCGAGGTCATCGATAGCAGGTTTCAACTCCATAACTCGGAAATAATCTTTGCTACCGGCTATAGCCTTTTGTGTCTGATCAACCAGAAAACTCATACCAAACACCGGCATACGTGCTAATGCAATCAGCTGAATCAACAGAACCATCTCACCGATAGTAAACCTGCCCTGTGCCGTACCAACAAATAGATAAGCAAAGATCGCGAAAAATATTACGTTTAACACAAAACGCCGAGTTATATCCATCTTGTGCCAATACTGCGATTGGCGCTGAGTGATGTTGACCGTCTCCTGATAACGACGTTCAAAATGACGGAACTCCAACTGCTCCTGAACGAAACTCTTTACGACTCGAATCTGCGATATAACTTCAGCAAAACGACCACTGGCAATGTCAGTTTCGGTATTCTTTTCATCCTGCCAACGTTGCCATTTCTTGCTAGTTAGCGTCGTCAGCCACATAAATAGCGGATAGAGTACGGTTAGCAGTAACGCCAGTTCCCAGCTATACACGAGAACTACACCGATCGTTAGCAGGACTGTCAAAAGCATCTGGAAAAAGTTATTCGCAAACATATTCATAAACTGCGTGACTTCGTTGATGGTCCGGCTCAAGCGATTAATGATCGTGCCAGTAAGCTCTTTGTCATAGTAACTCTGTGGCAGTTTCAGCAAATGAGTATAGTAGCGCTCCGACAGCTGCTTTTTTAACTTCATGCTCATGATATCACCCATATAGCCACCAAAGTTGGTAAACAGCGTATTTGCGATATCAGCAATCAAAAGCAGCGCCGCCAACCAAACCGCACCATAGACATCGGCGTTACCGGTCTCGAGAGATCGTACGATCAGATCGGTTGCTTCTTTGATGATAAATGGCGTAGCGAGCGACGTCAGACTCATCAATATCGAAAATACTATAATACCTAGATAGTAGGGCCATAGGTTACGCGCGTATGATAATACTTTGAGTAATTGGTCCATAGCCTTTAGGCGCGCTCAGCGCCACAGACCTCTTTGGCAGTGGAGGCAATCTTGTCGAGTATTTCAGTAACGTTATCGTCAGTCAAAGTACGCTGATGATTGACTACCTTGATACGAAATGTATACGTTTTATTAGTTTGGCCATCAGGACGATATATATTTACTGGGTTAATCTCGATCACCATATCAGAGTTAAGTAACGCATTGATAGTAGAGGTTACGACGTCATAGATTTTACCGTAACTGACTTCACCATCGACGCGGAGAGATATGTCCTGGGCTATGCTAGGAAAACGACTGAGCGGACGATAAACGGCTGGAGTTAAGCTGCGTAAATATTCCTGGTCTATCTCAAAGCCCGCCGTGCAATCAGGTAGCTTGAAACCGGTTCGGACTGATTGTTTGAACTCGCCAACAACACCGATTATCTGATCGCCGTCAACTATAACGGCAGCTCGACTAGGTTCAAATGGCGTGATCATCTGTCCAACTGCACTATCCTCCGTAAATTCATTATCTATTAGCGGAATAAACTGAACCGATGGTGAGATCGATTGAACGTAGCGCTTCGCGATAAAATACGGAACCTTTGCGGATTTTTTGGCAGCATAAACAAAAGCTAAACGGTTATGCTCGGCCGGTAAAGTTTCATTGTCCAAATCACCCTTGCGATGTGCCTTACCAAATTCAAATAGCGCAAACTCATCATGACCGGCTTTGACGTTCATATGAACCTTGTCGAGTAAACTCGGCAAAACACTCAAACGATACAACTGAAGCTCAGGACTAAGGGCGTTTGATAATTTATAGGCTTGGCTAATGTCCTGACCGGCTCGCTTTATGATATTTTCATGCACGAAACTATAGGTCAAAACTTCGTTTGCACCGACACGCGACAACTCCTGGCGAATTTTCCGTTTGGTTTCGATCGCTATGTTCTTTGGCGATGGGGTGATACTTCGATATGGTAAATCACGTGGTAATTTATCAAAACCATAGAGACGACCGACTTCTTCGACGACGTCTTCTGGCAATTCAATATCTGTTCGCCAAAATGGCGCTGTGATAAGGAGGGCGTTTTCGTCGTTCTCCGGCGGATACGATGCAAAATTCACGCGCCGTAGCAATCCGCCGATTTGCCATGATTCAAGTTCAGAGCCGAGTCTCGCATTGATAAAACCGACACTGACCTCAATTTCTCCGTGAATCGACACCTCGTCAAGTTGACCGGATTTATCTGGCTCGTCAAATACATTGCTTGCCTGACTCGATCCGGCGTATTCATTAATCATTTCCATGATACGAGCAAGCACGCGATCATTTTGGAGGTAGGACTGGCCTTTACTAAAACGCGTCAGCGCGTCAGTGAAGATACCGTGACGCATACTGCTTTTACGTAGGGCATACATATCGAAATTGGCCACTTCGATCACGATATTTTTTGTCTCGCTAGAAACCTCGCTGTTACCTCCACCCATGATGCCCGCTAGACCAATAACTCCTTCGCCATCGGCGATCACGACATCATCCTCAGCTAGTTCATACGACTTACCATTTAATAACGTAGTCTTTTCACCTTTTTGCGCCATACGCACACCCAGCGTTGCACCGCGTAGCTTGTCATAATCGTATGCATGCGACGGTTGTGCCGTGAGCAGCATCATATAGTTTGTTATATCAACAACATTATTGATCGCCTTACTGCCGAGACGAACTAGCTCGATCTGGAGCCACAATGGGCTTGGC
>JBARQK010000099.1:0-2973 GCA_049643705.1 Saccharimonadaceae bacterium (SeqCode)
CCGAGGTTATCTGGCAGATTGGACCGATAGGCATAACAAACTCGATGATACTGGGATTTGTCGGGTATGGAATACTTGTCTCGTCCCTGCTCTATACGGCCTACGTTGTTTCTAGAGGACGACGGCGCAATCGTTTGGTGCAAATAATCGTTTGGGTCTATGAGTCGCTGTATAACACCGTTAGTCAGATCGTTGGCGATCCGAAACAGGCCAGGGCACTAGCCCCCCTGCCGATTTCGCTATTTTTCTTTATTATTATTCAGTACTGGACCGGTATATTGCCGTTTGTTGGTCCAATAACCTTTGATGGCGTGCCGCTATTTCGTAGCCTAGCGGCTGATCTGAATACTACTTTTGCATTAGCAATAATCACTATGGTGGCTGCTCAGTTTTATGCCGTTAAAGTACACGGACTTTCGGGGAATACGGCTCGGTATTTCCGCAACCCGCTAAAGGATCCGGCAGGTGCTTTCGAGGGAATCCTGGAATTGATCGCCGAGTTCTCGCGGCTGGTAGGCCTGTCATTTCGTTTATTCGGAAATGTTTTTGCCGGTGAAGTCTTGCTCGTGATGATCGCATTTCTAACTCAGTACGTTGCGGTGTTCGCCTTGCCGCCATTTTATATCTTTGAATTATTCATCGGCTCTATCCAAGCCTATATTTTCTTTATGCTAACTACTGTCTTTATCTCGTTAGGTTTGGCCCACCACGGTCCAGATCATTCAACTGCTCACTCACCCGAATCTAAATTGACGGAGAGTGTAACTTAACCAAGGTAATTAAACAAAGGAGATAATAAATGGAACAACTAGCATTCGGAATGACCTATGCCATACCTGCAGCTTTTGCCGCTCTCGGTGCAGGATGGGTTGCATCTTCGGCCATGAACGCACTCGGTCGTAATCCTGAAAAAGTAAACGAGATCCGCACCATGATGATCCTCGGCATATCGTTTATCGACGCTCTGGCAATCATCGGTATCATCGTAGCGATTATCGCCAAGGTAATGTAGTACATGAACCAGTTACTCGGCCAATTAGCATCGACTACGGAGGCAGTTGTGGAAGAAAAAGGTATCTTCTCTTCGATCGGAATCGACTGGACTCTTTTGATTATCCAGACGCTAGCTTTTCTGGTCCTGTTATGGTTTTTGGCGAAGTTCGTCTATCCGCCATTGACAAAGATGCTCGATAAGCGCGAGGAAGAGATTAAACGCAGTTCACGGGCTGCTATGGAGGCCGAAAAGAATGCCGCCGAGAGTCAAGCTGCTGTTGAGAGATTGCTAAAACAAGCCCGCAAAGAAGCCAGCGAGATACTGAGTATCGCTAGCGAAGAATCATCAAAGATGACGGAAGCGGCCGATAAAAAGAGCAAAGAACGTGCCGAGCGCATCGTCGCTGACGCGCGCGGGCAGATCGAGAAAGATGTAGTTGCAGCAAAGAAAGCTCTCTACAACGAGACGCTCGAACTGGTCGCCATGGCTACTGAAAAAGTCACCAGTAAGGCAATCATCGATAGCGTTGATAAAAAGATCATTGCTAGTAGTCTAGAGGAGGCTTCAAAATAATGCCCACTCACCTGTCTCGTCGTAAGATAGCCGACTATGCTGCCGACCAAATAGCAGCAGGAAAAGACGTCATTCGCGACCTAGCAGTCCTGCTGGTTGCCGATGGTCGGACGCGCGAAGTTGAACTGTTGGTTCGTGATATCGAGGCCGCTTTATCAGTCAGAGGCATTGTCGTCGCCACAGTTACCTCGGCCCATAGCCTAGGAGAGGATATCAAGCGAGCGATCGCAGAACTGGTTGGTTCGGAGGATTTAAAACTCCGAGAAAAGATCGACGATTCTGTTATCGGTGGCTTGCGTATTGATCTGCCAGGACAGAGGCTCGACGATACGATCAAACATAAATTAGCCGCGTTGCGGGCTCAGAAAATCTAGGAGGAAATATGGCAGAAATTGATGTATCAGAACTATCTCGCGATCTAAAGGCAGCGATAGCCGGTCTCGAATCACGGGAGAGCCTAGAAGATGTCGGGATAGTTATCCGTATTGGTGACGGCGTAGCCTGGATCCACGGATTACGAAAAACCGGATTTGCCGAAGTTCTCGAGATCGAGACAAAAACTGGAGTTGTTGAAGCGTTCGCACTGAACTTGATGGAAGACGAGATCGGCGCCGTACTGCTAGGTAGCGATCAGGCAGTTGCCGCTGGCGACACAGTGCGCCTCAAAGGCGAAGTTTTGCGGGTTCCAGTCGGCAAAGAGTTGCTCGGTCGTGTGGTCGATCCACTCGGTCGACCGATCGATGGTGCTGGAGAAATCAAAACCAAGCAAACTGGGCTGGTTGAGCGCGGTGCTATAGGTGTCATGGGTCGCAAAGGCGTTCATGAACCGCTGATGACCGGTATCATGAGTATTGATGCGATGTTTCCTATCGGTCGTGGCCAGCGTGAGCTGATCATTGGTGATCGCCAAACCGGAAAAACCGCGATCGCTGTCGATACTATGATAAACCAGGCAAAACAGAAAACAGGTGTTGTGAATATCTATGTAGCGATCGGTCAGAAACTCAGCAAGGTTGCGCGCCTCGTTGAACGACTAAAAGAAGAAGGTGTCATGGACCAAACTATCATCGTCGCGACCGGACCAAGTGATCCAGCGTCCCTACTCTACCTCGCGCCGTATGCCGGTACGGCTATGGGCGAATATTTCCGCGACAATGGTGGCCATGCGTTGATGGTTTATGATGATCTGACAAAGCATGCCGTTGCCTATCGCCAGATGTCATTGTTACTGCGTCGTCCACCGGGCCGCGAGGCTTTTCCTGGTGATGTATTCTATCTGCACTCTCGCCTGCTCGAGCGGTCGGCGAAGTTGTCTGACGAATTGGGCGGTGGATCGCTCACGGCTCTACCTATCATCGAGACGCAAGCTGGCGACATCTCGGCTTATATCCCAACCAATGTTATAT